>JBFWQE010000024.1:0-49218 GCA_050249615.1 Vicinamibacterales bacterium | reverse complement strand
GCAGCTCCGGAAGGCCACCCAGGCCCCGAAACCTGGTCGTCCGAAGGCGTTCGTCTTTGCCTTCAAGCCTCCCAGCAAGGCCTTCAACCAGCGACTCAGCTTCAACCAGAAGAACGCCTCGAGGGACGAGATCATCGCCGCGCTCGAGGCCATCCTGAACGACCTCCGTAAGCAGTAAGGGGGGGCAGCGCTTGCACGCCGTGGGCCGACGGGGCCCTTCGGGTGGGCGATGCGCGTAGGTCCTTCAGGTAGGCCCTCCGGGTGGGCCCTTCGGGCAGGCGCTGGTGGGCCCTTCGGGTGGGCCCGAGCATCGCGGGCGTTCGACGCAGAGTTCTCGCACGCTTTTTCCAATTTAGTTAACATAATACTTATTATCAGACTCAATTACTTTAACGAACACAACCGCCATGTTGATGTTTTGCGAGCTGCTATTCTGGGATTTGACCTGAAACCGCGAGGCTAAGACCGCCAGGCAATCGCGGCTGACGCCAGCGTCCCCGCACCGCGCCTGCGAAGCGCGGCACCCGCCCACCGCAGGCCCCACGCGAAGCGCCTACCTGACGGGCCCACCCGAAGGGCCTATTCGAAGGCCCCCGTCACTCCGCGCGTTCCAGCGCCTGACGCCAGCGCCCCCCGCACCGCGCAGGCGAAGCGCGGCACCCGCCCACCGCAGGCTCCACGCGAAGCACCTACCTGACCGGCCCACCCGAAGGGCCTACGCGACGCGCCCCACCCGGAGGGCCCACCCGAAGGGCCCACCCGAAGGGCCTATTCGAAGCCCCCGTCACTCCGCGCGTTCCATCACGCCGCCCGCCAGGAGCCCGGTGCCGGTCGTGATATTGCTCTCGAGCAGCTCGGCGGGCGCCATCAGACCGAGCGCCTGGTACGCGTTCCGGACGTGATGGCGGAACTGCTCGTCGAATTCCCGGTCCTGCGGCGATGAGTGATCGTCGCCGTACCACCAGAACCAGTCCGACCCTTCCGCGATCAGGAGTTCCTCGTACGCCCGGTCCCGCGCGGCGGCCGGCACGAACGGTGCCCGCTCATCGAAGGCCGCCCGGGCGGCGCTCAGCTGTGACCAGGCCCGCTGATCGTCCCGATGCCCCGCCCAGATGTAGAAGTCGGCATGGATCCAGGAGCCCGGGAACAGCGAAGTCAAGGGCCTCGCCCCGTCCGCAGCCGCCTCGGCCATCGTCACCGTCCGGATATCAGTGGCCGTCTGGAGCCGCCCGTAGAGCTCGCGCAGGAACGGTCGGCCCCCGCCGTCGTAGTGCTCCCAGGCGTTCTCGCCGTCGAGGATGACGGCGACGACCGGGTCCTGTCCCGGGTCGACGTCCGAGAAGCGCCGCGCGCCCTCCCGCACGCGCCAGAGGAAGTCGTCGACGGCATCACTCGCCCGCCACGACTGGTAGGTGAAGCCGATACGATCCGAGAGCGCATGGTCACGAAACAGGACCCTCACCCGGGCGCCGCCGGCCTGGACCTCGTAGGGCCGGTACAGCACGTCCGCGCGGAGGGGTAACCCTTCCTCGTCACGCGGCAGATCCTCGCCGAGCGATCGCGCCAGCAGGTCCTCATCGGTCGCCATCCAGCCCAGGCCCTCGGCCGCGACGATGGGCACGACCAGGTTCGAGACCGCGCCCTCCGAGGGCCACACCCCCAGGGGCGGTGCGCCGAACAGCTCCTGGTGATAGCGAATGGCGCGTGCCAGCTGCTCGCGCGCATCGATGGGATGGCGGAACGGCCGTGCGGGGCGGGCGGCATCGGGATACGCGGCCAGGTGGGCGTCCGTGTCGCACAGCAGCGGCAGGATGGGGTGATAGAAGGGCGACGTCGAGAGCTCCACCTGACCGCGCTCGAGCGCCCGGCGGTAGGCGCCCACGGTCGACCGCAGCCACTCCAACTCGACCGCGTGCAGTGCTGCCTTGTCCTCCTCCGAAAAGCCCCGGCCCTTCCCCACCAGGCTCCCCAATCGCGGGTCCTCCCGCAACCGGTCCGGGTCCATCCACACCAGCTTGTGCCAGACCTGGAGGTCGCGCAGATCCTCCACCGTCCAGCCGCCGGCCTGTTCGCGCATGCCGTGGAGCTCCGCGTAGCGCGGGTGCGGCGCAATCAGGCGGTCGAAGGACGCATGGAAGCCGTTCGCGACCAGGAACGCCCGGTCGGCGGCCGTCAGCATGTCGGCCGGTGTGAGCCCCACCCGCAACAGCCGGTCCGTTCCGGTGCCCGAAGCATAGTCCTCCACCTGCCGTACGAGCGACGGCACCAGGTTGAACGTCGCTCGCACGCCCGGAAACGGCTCGAGGACGTCCACCATGCCCCGGTAGTCCTTCAGCGCGTGCAGACGCGCCCAGGGCAGCGCATGCTCCCCCGTCTCGAGGTCCTGATAGAAGGGCTGGTGCATGTGCCAGAGGATGGCGAGGCGAATCATCGGTGGGGCCGGAGGTTCAGGCGATAATAAGCCGAGAAGGCATGAAGACCCTCGATCGGTACGTCATCCGGGAGATCCTCCCGCCGTTCGCGATTGCCCTGCTGGTCTTCACGTTCATCCTCATCATCCCGTTCATCATCGAGCTGGCCGAGCAGATGATCGCGAAGGGCGTGCCCTGGCCGATGCTGCTGCGACTGATGGCCACGCTGCTGCCCTCGTCGCTGGCCCTGACCATCCCGATGGCGTTGCTCATCGGCATTCTCGTCGCCCTGGGCCGACTGTCGGCGGATCGCGAAGTGGTCGTGATGATGGCATGCGGCATCAGCCCGTATCGCCTGCTCCGGCCCATCGCCGTGCTCGCCCTCGCCGCCTGGGCCGCCTCGTCCTGGGTGCTGCTGAAGGCCATGCCGGACGCGAATCAGAACTTCCGCGAGCTGACGATGCAGATCGTCGCGGACCGGGCGGAGGGCGAGGTGCGTCCGCGCGTCTTCTTCGAGGACTTTCCCAACACCGTGCTCTACGTGCGCGACGTGCCGCGCTCGGGCGGCTGGACGGACGTCCTCGCGGCCGACACGAAGAATCCGGTCCAGCCGATCATCTATCTCGCCAAGTCGGGCCGGATGCTGGTGGATCGCCAGGCGCGCACCATTCAGATGGTGCTGCAGGACGGCGCGCGCCACACGACGACCCTGGACAACCCCGCCGCCTACGAGGTGCTGCGCTTCGAGCAGATGGTCGTGAGCCTGGATCCGGAGAGCGTTTTTCCCAGGAACGGCCCGGCCCGTGGCGACAACGAGTTGACGATACGCGAACTGAGGGCCCGAGCCGCCGAACTCGAGGCGCAGGGGATCTCGTCCCACAACGCGGTGATGACGATCCACAAGAAGTTCTCCATCCCGGTAGCCTGCTTCGTCTTCGCGCTGCTGGGGCTGGCGCTCGGGGCGAGCAACCGCAAGGACGGCAAGCTCGCCAGCTTCGTCCTCGGAATCGGCGTCATCTTCGTCTACTACGTGCTCATGTTCACGGCCCAGGCCATGACGAAGGGGCACATGATTCCTGCCTGGTTGTCCATGTGGGTGCCGAACATCGTGCTGGGCGCCGCAGGCGTGGCGCTGCTGATGTCTCGCGCGCGCTCGGCAGACCAGCCCATTCGCATCTCCCTGCCGCGACTCGCGCTCCCCCGCTGGATGACGGCCCGGCGCCCGCCCGCAGGCCAGGCGTCCCGGGCCCGCGGCGGCGCCGCCTCGCCTCGCAGCGACCGGGTGGTCGTCGTCATCCGCATTCCGCAGATCGAGCTGCCGCGCCCCAACCTGCTCGACATCTACGTCGCGCGGCAGTACCTGCGCATCCTCGGCATGACGGTCATCGCCATGCTGGGCCTGTTCTACATCTCCACCTTCATCGACCTGTCGGACAAGTGGTTCAAGGGGCAGACCACGCTGGGCCAGATCCTCGCCTTTCTCTGGTGGTCCACGCCGCAGTTCATGGCCTACATCATCGCGCTCGCCGTGCTGCTCTCGGCGCTGGTGACGATTGGCCTCCTCACCAAGAACAGCGAGCTCATCGTGATGCGCGCATGCGGGGTGAGCCTGTACCGGACCGCGGCGCCGATGGTGGTGTTCGCGCTCGTTGCCAGCGCGGTGCTGTTCGGGATGGAAGAGCGCGTCCTGGCCCTGGCCAACCGGCGCGCCGATGAGCTCAAGCACCTCATACGCGGTGGATCGGCCCAGACGTTCGACGTCCTGAACCGGAAGTGGATCGTGGGCCGGAACGGGGAGGTCTATCACTACCAGTACTTCAACCCGCGGGCGCGCGAGCTCAATGGGCTCTCGGTGCTGGAGTTCGATCCCGACACCCACGACCTCACCCGCCGCGTGTACGCCACGCGCGCGGTCTTCGCCGGGCCGGGCGACGGCCCCGGCGCCCCGGGCCGCTGGCGGGCGAGCCTCGGGTGGACGCGATGGTTCGGGGTGAAGGATGAGGCGCAGGCATTCGAGCCCTTCGACGAGGCGACCCTGAGCCTCGAGCCCGCCGACTACTTCGTGACCGAGGTGCCCGAGCCGCGCCGGATGACCTACCCGCAGCTGAGCCGCTACATCACCGAGCTGCGCCAGAGCGGCTACGAGGTGCTCGAGCACGAGGTGGAGCTGTACCGGAAGGTCGCCTTCCCCTTCGTCACGCTCGTGATGACGTTCATCGCGGTGCCGTTCGCGGTGACCACGGGACGCCGGGGCGCCATGTACGGCATCGGCGTGGGCATTGTCCTGGCGCTCGTCTACTGGACGATGATCTCGGTATTCGCGGCGTTCGGGGCGGGCGGGCTCATCAGCCCGCTGCTGGCAGCCTGGGCCCCCAACCTGCTGTTCGGCGCCGCGGCCGCCTACCTGCTGCTCACGGTCCGGACCTGATCATGCCGACCCCGCCACGCGACCAGAAGTCGTTCGTCCGCGCCCTCGTCGGCGTCGTGTCCCTGGTCGCGTCGCTGGTGGTCATCGCCGGGGGGTTCGTGCTGCTCATCGCCGCGATGCACGCGGGCGAACGCGGCACGCGGCCGTTCTTCAATGCCCTCGCGGTGCTCGGCATCGGCGGCGGGCTCCTCGCGGCCGGCATTGCCGTGCTCATCTGGGAGATGAGTATCCGGTACGACATCCGGAAGTAATGCGGTCCGGCCACCAGTCCGGGCGTGGCGCCGGCCGCCCGGCTCCGGCGAGCCGCGGCGCGCAGGCGGGCGGCACGCTCAGCCACGGATACTCGCCCGCCACTCGCGCAAGTCCCGCCCGGACCGGCTCGCCGGCCAGGTAGGCTACCGCCTCCCACAACGCCGTGGGGTCGTGCAGCACGTGCTCGGCGCACCGCGGCCGCCAGAGTGTCAAGCCAGACCGCCTGCGGTGTGCTGCCCCGCTCACCTGCTTCCAGCGTCGAAGCGCGGTCCGGGTGTCGCTGTCGGTGGCCTGCCCGGCCAGGACCAGATGGACATGGTCGGGCATCACGCAGTACGCCACAGCCGCGACATCGAAAGCGCGCGATGTACGCAACAGCGCCATCACGACCGCGCGCGCCACATCTGTCGCGGCGAGAACGGGATATCCGTTGGCGGCCTCCACGCGTGCGTACAGGGCCGGCCCGTGCACGTGGTCGAAATCGAAAGGGACGGGTGGGATCGGCATGGCTCGGCGAGTGCCGAGCAAGTTCGATTCCCTCCTCGCCGTGGGCGGTTTCGGCCTCCGGCTACTGCCCCAGCGCCAGTCCTGCGATCTCGACCCGGCCGCCAGAGCCGGGGCGGGTGTTGAGCGTGTCCACGACGAGCAGCACGGCATCGATCGCGCTCAACTGGGGCGACTCCGTCGAAGTGACGCCGATCGGCTGGAGCTCGTCGAAGAACGCCTCCTCCGTCCGGAAGGCGTCGTCCAGGTAGACGGTGCGACCCCAGCGCTCGCCGCGGCGGGTCCGCACCTGGACCCAGGCCCGCATCGGGCCATCGGCTCTGGC
This sequence comes from Vicinamibacterales bacterium, assembly GCA_050249615.1. Classification (GTDB taxonomy): domain Bacteria; phylum Acidobacteriota; class Vicinamibacteria; order Vicinamibacterales; family UBA2999; genus VFZN01. Next base: position 43,298 of record JBFWQE010000024.1, on the reverse strand, counting down.
ACGCAACTCGATCCGATCGTGCCCCTCCAGGCCCGCGTGGGGAAAACGCAGGGCCGCGTACTGCCCGGCGGGAACGCCTCGCGCCAGGGCAAAGCGCCACGACCAGGCCATCCCGCCGTCAGCCGGGGCCGGCGCCTCCAGCGTGCTCTCGGAACCCGGGCTCGCTTCACGCACCCACGCGCCGAAATCGAGGGCCGTCCTGGCACGAACGTCGGGGCGTCGGGCCGTCGCGCGCGCACGTGCATGGATGTCCCGCAGTCCAACGTAGATGGGGTTCGACACCAGCCACGGGATTGGGGGGTGGCCGGTCGCACCGGGTGTGTAGATCTCGACCCGGTACACCGCCGGCTCGGTCGTGACCCCCAGGTGCGTCTCGGGGTCCGTCGTATCGAACAACGACACGCCGTCCTTCAGGACCACCATGCGCGCGCCTGGCGGCGCGGCCATCCGCACGTGGAGCATCACCTCGCCGACGACATCGAGGTAGTCGCCCATCCGCGCCGTGCGTCCCGCGCTCGTCGCCGTGAACTCGAAGGTCCCGGGCGTGGCCAGGCCATCCACGACGGTGAACGTGCGCCCGGCTCGAAGACGCATGGTGACCTCGGCGGCATCGCGCCCGGGGTCGCCCGAGAGCGGGGCGTCGAGCGGCACGCGCAGGGCGAACGCGCGGAACGACGCCTCGTAGGAGGGCACCTTCACGTGCCAGCCCTCGTATGGTTCGGTCTGCTGGCGGAATCCGAGCCGCGCGTGCGCGTCGGCCCCCGCCAGCCCCACGAGACGGGCGTGCCTGGTCGCCGCGTCCCACCGGTTCATCACCTCCTCGGGGCGATCCAGGATCGACGCCAGCGTCTCGGCAGGCCGAAGTGCGCCCGTCAGGATCAGGCGGCCGAGCGAGCCGATGAGCTCGTCGCGCCACTCACTGTCGGCGTTGAGCCATTCCAGGCCGTCGAGCGGGAGGTCCCATGCGGTCCACTTCAGCGACTCGCGGGGCGAGCCGGGGTGCGCCGCGATGCCGGCGCCGCCGAGGCGGTGGACGTCCTCGAGGACCGCCCGCCCCGTGCCCGCCAACGGATAGGCCGAGGGCGCGGCTCCGAGCGCCACGAGATGGCCATCCGAGGTGTTGATCTCGACGGCCTCTATGCAGAGGACGCCGAACCGGTAATGCGGCGCGGCAGGCACGCGGGTGGCGTCCCCGTGGTCGGTGACGATCACGAACTGCAGCCCGGCGCGCGCCGCCGCCCCGGCAATCGCGTCCAGGTCGCCGGTGCCGTCGGAGAGGGTGGAGTGGATGTGGTAGGCCCCGCGAACGATCGGGCCTTCGGGCCGCCAGTGCGGGGCGGGGGTGGCCGCGGCCGGTGGGGGCAGGAGCCACAGCGTGATAGCGGCGAGCGCCGCCAGCACGAGCAGCAGTCCCAGGAAGGTGAGGCGAATCGGGCGAGTCACCGGCGCGGGTGGTACCGATCATACAGCGTGCGCAGGCGGGCATCGAGGATGTGGGTATAGATCTGCGTCGTGGAGAGGTCGGCGTGACCCAGCATCACCTGGATGGCCCGAAGGTCGGCGCCGCGCTCGAGCAGGTGCGTGGCGAAGGAGTGCCGCAGCACATGCGGGCTGAGCCGCCCTGCGAGCCCGAGGCCGGCGCCGTACCCGCGCAGCACCTTCCAGAAGCCGATGCGGGTGATGGCGGCGCCGCCGCGCGCGTTCACGAACAGGCGCGAGGACGACCGGCGGCCGATGAGGACCGGGCGCGCCTCCTCGAGATAGCGGCGCACCCACAGCGCGGCTTCGTCACCGATCGGAACGAGGCGCTCCTTGCGCCCCTTCCCCATCGTGGTCAGAAATCCCTCCTCGAGGTTCACGTCCGCCGGCTTCAGGCTCACGAGTTCCGAGACGCGCAGGCCGGTCGCGTACAGGAGCTCGATCATGGCGCGGTCGCGCAGCCCCCGGGGCGTGGTCACGTCCGGCGCCCGCAGGAGCGCTTCCACCTCGTCACCGGTCAGGAACTTCGGCAACACGCGGATGGTGCGCGGCGCCTGGACGTCGGCCGCCGGACTGGCCGCCAGGTGGCCGCTCACGACCAGGTACCGGTAGAAGGCGCGCACGGTCGCCACCACGCGCGCCACCGAGCGGGGCGCCCGCCCCTCGGCCATCAGCTGGCGGATGAAGGCCTCGACGTCGGCCCTGTCCAGCGCCGAGGGGGCACGCCCACGCCCCGCGGCGAACGCGCCCAGCATCTGCAGGTCGTGGCCGTAGGCCTCCACGGTGTGCGCCGACAGGCGGCGCTCGGCGGCCAGGTGCGCCAGGAAGGCATCGACGCGCGCGTCATCCATGGGTGCCCCAGCTTAGCTCAGGCGTCATTGACAGCCCGAGGCGGCGGGACTAGCATCAGGGTTTCGTCGAAGGCGCATGCTCGATGCCCATACGTTCCAAGTGGCAGTCCCTCCCCACCGAAGCGATTAACCCCGCCTCACTCAACATCGACAAGCTTCCGGCGGCCGGCATCGTCGACCTGATGCTGGCGGAGGACCGGAAGGCCCTGGCGGCGGTCCAGAAGGAACGGGATCGCATCGCCGTGGGTGCGGACCTCATCGCGAAGTCGCTGCGCAAGGGCGGGCGCATCGTCTTCGTCGGCGCGGGCACGAGCGGCCGGCTGGGCGTGCTCGAGTCGGCGGAGATGCCCCCGACCTTCGGCACCGATCCCCTGCTGGTGCAGGCCATCATGGCGGGCGGCAAGGGGGCCATCTTCCGCGCCAAGGAAGGCGCCGAAGACAACTACGAGGAAGGGGCGCGGGCGGTGAACCGGCTCTCGCCGACCAAGAAGGACGTCATCGTCGGCGTCTCGGCCAGCGGGATGACGCCGTTCGTCCGCGGCGCACTCACCTGCGGGCGCAAGGCCGGGTCGCGCGTCCTGTTCGTCACCTGCGACCCGCGCACCGAGCTGCAGACCTTCGTCGATCTGACCATCGCACCGGCCGTCGGCCCCGAGGTCATCGCCGGGTCCACGCGGCTCAAGGCCGGCACGGCCACCAAGCTCGTGCTGAACATGCTCACGACGGCGGCGATGATCCTCGTCGGCAAGACCTACGGCAACCTGATGGTGGACGTGCAGATGGGCTCGGAGAAGCTGCGCGACCGCGCGCGCCGCATCCTGCACATCGTCGTGGGCCTCAACGCCGCCGAGGCCGAGAAGCTGCTGAAGAAGGCCCACTGGAACGTGAAGGCCGCCATCGTGATGCAGAAGACGGGCCTGCCCTATGCCCGGGCGCTCGCGCGGCTCCGGCGCTCGAGCGACCTGGTGCGCGAGGCCATCGGCGAAGACATCGAGCCGCGGCTCAGAGCGCTCATCGAAGGCTAGCCGCCGGGTCCACCATCACCGTCACGTCGGCGTGCAGCTGCAGGAACGACGCCGGCAGCATCGTTGTGATGGGCCCCCGGACCATCGCGTCCACGGCGGCGGCCTTGCCTGCTCCGGTCGCCATCAGGATCACGGCCCGCGCCCGGAGGATCGTGGCCATGCCCATCGAGAGCGCCTCCTCGGGCACCCGCGAGATGTCACCCCCGAACAACACGGCGTTGGCCACCCGCGTGCCCGGCTGGAGCCGCGCGCGGTGCGTGCGCGCGTGCAGCCCCGGGGCTGGCTCGTTGAACCCGATGTGGCCGTTGGTGCCGATGCCCAGGATCATCAGGTCGATGCCGCCCGCCGCGGCAATCGCCTCCTCGTAGCGCGCGCATTCCCTGTCGGGATCCGCCGCGCGGCCGTCCAGGAAACCCACGTGCGCTGGACTGACGCCCACGGCGCCAAACAGCTCGCGCTCCATGTATGCCCGGTAGCTTTCCGGGTCGCTCGCACCGAGGCCGACGAACTCGTCCAGATTGAACGTGCGCACGGCGGACCAGTCCGTTGCGGCCGACCGCGTCTGCTCGCGCAGCGCGGCGTAGAGCGGGAGCGGCGTGCGCCCCGTCGGCAGGCCCAGGACGAGACCGGGCTGCCGGTCGATGGCCGCGAGGATGCCTTCAGCGAGGGCCTGCGACAGGGCCCGCCCATCCGGGAAGCGCTGGACGTTCACGATTCGGGAACGGCGGCGGCGAGATAGGCCGGCACCAGGGCGCCGCCGGACGCCTCGGCCAGGGCGAGCGTCACGGCACCCACGGCCGGCTCGGTCGTGAGAAGAGACGTCGTGGCACGCGGCGCCACGTCGAGGAGGCGCCGGGTCACCTCGGCACCGAGCCAGGGAATGGACCTGAACATCCCGCCCGAGAGAAAGGCCTGGAACACGTCGCCCCGCATCTCGAGGCGGCTGATGACCGAGCCGGCGGCATGAACCAGCTCGACGGCCGCCTCCCGCAGGATCTCGGCCGCGACCGCGTCCCCGGCCGCGCGGGCCGTCTCGACCAGCGGCCCGAGTGTCGCCACCCGTTGCCGCCGCTCGGCGCCCTCGTACACTTCGTTGACGAGATCGTCGGGCCGCGAGAGCCCCAGGGCCTCGAGGATCATGGGCGTCAGCGCCGTGCGAGGGCCGCGCCCGTCGGCATGGCGCATGATGGCGACCAGGGCGCGCCTGCCAATCCAGTAGCCCGAGCCCTCGTCGGCCAGGACCGGCCCCCATCCCCCCGACCGCGTCGCTACGCCTTTCTGGTTCACGCCGTAGGCAATCGACCCGGTTCCAGCCACGAGGACCACCCCGGTCGGCCGGCCGGCCCCGGCGACGAGCGCAATGAGCGCGTCGTTGACGATGAGCGTGCGCTCGCGGAAACCCAGGCGGCGCATCACGCCGCGAATCGTGGCCGCGTCGTCGCCCCGATCCACGCCGGCGATGCCGAGGCACACGGCGGAGGGCGTGATGCCCTGCCCGTCGAGCACCTGATCGATGACGTCGTGCAGGATCTTCTCGACCACGAGCTCGCCGTGGGTGCGGAGGTTGGCGCCACCGGCGCGCGCCTCGGCCACCACGCAGCCTTCGGGCGTCGCCAGCAGTGCCACGGTCTTGCTGCCTCCCGCATCGATTCCGAGCACGTGCATCGTCCTAGCTTACGACGTCGCGCCGGGACTTCGCGTGACAACGCGTTGACGGATGACCGGTGCCGGGCTACATTGCGGTGTTGCCCGTGATTGCGCTCCGTTTCCCAGCCGGCTCCTGGCGCGCGGTGGCCTGCGCCCTGGCCGCCGTGGCCGTCGCTGCCATGGCCCCTCGCGCATCGGCCCCCGATCCCCCGGCCGACGACGTGCGGGCGCTGTGGGTCACGCGCGCTACCCTCAGCTCGCCCGAGGCGGTGTCGCGGATGGTGGGCGCGGCCCGGGCCGGCGGCTTCAACGCGCTGCTCGTGCAGGTTCGCGGCCGTGGCGACGCGTATTACGAGAGCAGCCTCGAGCCTCGCGCCGCGGAGCTCTCCGGCCAGCCGGATTTCGATCCGTTGGCCCGGACGATCGCGGAGGCGCACGCGGCGGGCATCCAGGTGCACGCCTGGATCGCCGTGAACCTCGTCTCCAGTGCCGCAACGTTGCCAGCCTCCCGGGACCACCTCGTCTACAGGAACCCGGAGTGGCTGATGGTGCCCCGGGCCCTGGCCGCCGAACTCGGTCGCGTGGACACCCGCAGCCCCGAGTACCTGGGTCGCCTGGCGCGCTGGACGCGCGCGCGGAGCGACGAGGTCGAGGGACTCTATGCGTCGCCCCTCGTGCCGGCGGCGGCAGCCCACGTGACGGCCGTGGTGACCGAGCTGGTCGAGCGCTACGAGCTGGACGGCGTGCACCTCGACTACGTGCGCTATCCAGGCGCGGAGTACGATTACAGCCAGGCGGCGCTGCAGGAGTTCAAGCGCGCGCTGCGCCCCGACATGACCGCCGCCGAGCGACGCACGGCCGACACGCGCGAGCGCCTGGATCCTCTGGCCTATCCGAATCTCTACCCGCAGCGCTGGGACGCGTTTCGCCGATCGCGTCTCACGTCCCTGGTCATGCGCGTGCGGACGGCCGTGAAGGCTGCCCGGCCGTCGGCCATCTTGAGCGCAGCGGTCATCCCGGACGCGCAGGAAGCCTACGACGTGCGGCTCCAGGACTGGCGCACGTGGCTGGACCAGGCGCTCATCGACGTCCTGTGCCCGATGGCCTACACGCCCGAGCCGCGCCTGTTCGAGCAGCAGATCGGCCTGGCCAGCGCGTTCGCGTCGGGCCGGCCCGTCTGGGCCGGCATCGGCGCCTATCGCCTGTCGTCCGCCGAGACGCTGCGGTTCATCACCGCGTCGCGCCGGCTGGGCACCTCCGGCGTCATCCTGTTCTCGTATGACGCGCTGGTGGCGCCGCCCAACACTGCGTCCACCTTGACCGCGCTCGGCCGGGCCGCCTTCGGCGACGGGTCGCACTGAGGCGGGCAGGGCGGGTGATGTCGCTCTCCCCCCTCGACTACGCGGTCATCGGCGCCTACCTCGTCGCGATCACGGCGTTCGGGTCGTGGTTTGCCCGGTTCCAGCACACCACGCGCGACTACTTCCTCACGGACCGGAGCGTGCCCTGGTGGGCCATCTGCTTCACCATCGTCGCCACCGAGACGAGCACGCTCACCTTCATCGGCATTCCGGCCACGGCGTACGCGGGGAACATGACGTTCCTGCAGCTCGCCGCGGGCTACGTGATCGGGCGCATCATCGTGAGCGCCCTGTTCATTCCGGCGTACTTCCGCGGCGAGCTCTTCACGTCGTACGAGCTGCTGCAACGGCGCTACGGGCCGCGGGTGAAGACGCTCTCGGCGGCCATCTTCCTCATCACGCGCTCGCTCGCCGACGGCATCCGTCTCTTCACCACGGCGCTGGTCATCGCGGTGGTGACCCAGCTGCCCGTGAGCGCCGTGGTCATCGTCCTGGGCGCGGCGATGATCGTCTACACGATGCGCGGTGGCGTGTCCGCGGTCATCTGGACGGACGTGGTGCAGATGTTCGTCTATGTCGCGGGCGCGGGGGTCATCGCGTGGTCGCTGATGGGCAACATCGACGGTGGGTGGGACACGGTCGTGCGTGTGGGGCGGGAGGCCGGACGCTTCACGGTGCTCGACCTGTCGCTGGACGCGAGCCGCGTCTACACGCTCTGGGCCGGCGTCCTCGGAGGTATCGCGCTCACGCTCTCCACCCACGGCACGGACCAGTTCCTCGTGCAGCGCCTGCTCTCGGCGCGCAGCGCGGGCGAGGCGTCGCGAGGCCTCGTGCTGAGCGGCTTCATCGTGTTCGCGCAGTTCATCCTGTTCCTGCTGATCGGCGCGATGCTCTACGCCTATTACCTGCAGGCACCGCTGCCGCAGCCCCTGGCGCGCACCGACGAGATTCTCCCGGTCTTCGTCGTCAGCACGCTGCCCTCCGGCGTCGCCGGCTTCATCGTGGCGGCTATCGTGGCGGCCGCGCTCTCGCCGTCCTTGAACGCGATGGCGGCCACCACCATCAACGACTTCTACCTCCCGTACGTCAACCCGGCGGCCGACGAGACGACGCGCATGCGCATCTCGAAGCAGGCCACGGTGGCCTGGGGCATCGTGCAGCTGCTCGTGGCGCTGGGCGCGCAGTTCATGGCGCGGTCCGTCCTCGACGCAGGCCTGTCGGTGCTCTCACTGGGGTCGGGCGCAGTGCTCGGCGCGTTCCTGCTCGGGACGCTGGCGCCGTCCACCTCGGAGCGCGACGTGTTCCGCGGCATGATCGCTGGCCTGCTGGTGATGGCCCTCGTCTGGTGGGGCACCCCCATCGCATGGACCTGGTACGTCCTGATCGGCGCCATCACCACGGCAGGCGTGGCCTGGGTGTCCGCCAGGCTGAGGCCTGCCTCGGCCGGGGCACGCGCGGCGTGAGCACCTTCGGACGGGCCCGCCGCGTGCTCGAATCCGCCGTGAAGGCTCGGGCCTTCCCCGGCGCCGTGGTGGAGGTGGGCACGGCAGAACGCGTCCTCGCACTCCTGCCGGCCGGGCGCCTGTCGTACGAGCCCGGGAGCGCGGAAGTCACCGCGGAGACGATCTACGACCTGGCCTCGCTCACCAAGGTGCTCGCGACCGCGCCGGTGGCCGCGGACCTCGTGGCGCGCCAGGTCATTCGACTCGACGATCCCGTGCGCCGCTGGATCGCGGCCTGGACGGGCGCCGACCGGCAGCCGGTCACGCTGCGGCACCTGCTGGAGCACGCCTCGGGCCTGCCGGCCCACCGCCCGTACTACGCGCACCTCGAGGGTCGCGCGGCCTTCGAGGAAGCCCTCTGTGCGGAGCCCCTCGAGTACGAGCCAGGCACGCGCAGCGTCTACTCCGACGCCGGGTTCATCCTGCTGGGCCTGGCCCTCGAGCACGCGGCGGGCCGCCCACTCGACGCGCTGTTCGAGGCTTGGCGTGCCGCGGCCATCGACGAGGCCCTGCCGCTGCGATTCCACCCTCCGAGCGACTGGCACACCCGCATCGCGCCGACCGAAGTGGACGCCTGGCGGGGCCGGCTGCTGGTGGGCGAAGTGCACGACGAGAACGCCGCCGCCCTCGCTGGCGTCGCCGCGCACGCCGGGCTCTTCGGGACGGCCGCCGCCGTCGGCGCGTGCGCCCGCTGGTGGATGCGTGCCGCGGCCGACGAGACGAGGCCTGTCTACCGCGAGTTCGTCTCGCGTGGGCGCGTGCCGGCCAGCTCGCGCGCGCTCGCCTGGGACACGATGCTGCCCACCTCGTCCTGCGGCACGCGCATGTCACCCGCCGCGTTCGGCCACACCGGCTTCACCGGCACGTCCCTGTGGATCGACCCGGTCCAGGACTACTACGTCGTGTTCCTCTCGAACCGCGTGCACCCCACGCGCGCGGGGGATGCCATGACGCGCGTGCGTCCCGAACTGCACGACGCCGTGGCCGCCGACCTCGCGCACGTATAATCCGCGCGTGATCCTCACGCCCCTCGACTGGGCCTTCATCGCTGCGTACTTCGTCTGCTCGGCGTCGCTCGGCCTGTGGCTCTCGACGCGAGGAGGCCGCAGCATCGCGGACTTCTTCCTCGGCGGGCGGCAGCTGCCCTGGTGGCTCGCGGGGACCTCCATGGTGGCGACCACGTTCGCGGCAGACACGCCGCTGGCCGTGGCCGGCATCGTCGCGAGGAACGGCATCGCGGGCAACTGGATCTGGTGGAGCGCGGCCACGGGCAGCGTGCTCACCGTCTTCTTCTTCGCCCGCCTGTGGCGCCGCGCGGGCATCCTCACCGACGTGGAGTTCGCGGAGCTGCGCTACACGGGCCGGCCGGCCGCCGTGCTCCGCGGCTTCCGCGCGCTCTACCTCGGGATCCTCATCAACTGCGTCGTCATGGGCTGGGTCAACCTGGCCATGGCCAAGATCCTCTCGGTGACGCTCGGGTGGGACACGCTCACCGCGGTCCTCATCAGCCTGGCCATCACCGGCGTCTACAGCGCGGTCGGAGGCCTCTGGGGCGTCGTCGCGGCCGACTTCTTCCAGTTCACGCTGGCGATGATCGGCACCATCGCCCTGGCCTGGTTCGCGCTGCGCGTGCCGGAAGTGGGCGGACTCGAGGGCCTCGCGCGCGCGCTCGACCCCCAGGTGCTCAGCTTCCTGCCCTCCTTCTCGGCCATCGATGTCGTCGGCGCCGTGGCCGGCCTGCCGCTCGGCGCCTTCCTCGCCTATGTCGGCGTGCAGTGGTGGTCCAGCTGGTACCCGGGCCAGGAGCCCGGCGGCGGCGGCTACGTCGCGCAGCGCATGATGTCGGCGAAGAACGAGCGGCACGCGTTCTTCGCCACGCTCTGGTTCACCGTGGCGCACTACTGCGTCCGCCCGTGGCCCTGGATCATCGTCGGCCTCGTGTCGATGGTGCTCTACCCCACCATCACCGACAAGGAGGCCGGCTACGTGATGGTGATTCGCGATCACCTTCCACAGGGCTGGCGCGGCCTGCTGCTCGGCGCGTTCTTCGCGGCCTACATGTCCACCATCTCCACGCAGCTCAACTGGGGCACGTCCTACATCGTCAACGACTTCTACCGCCGGTTCGTCCGGACCGATGGCGACGAGCGCCACTACGTGCTCGTCTCGCGCGTCACGACGCTGGCGTTGATGGTGGCGAGCGCCGTGGTCACTTTCTACCTCGAGAGCATCAGGCAGGCGTGGGAGTTCGTGCTCGAGAGCGGCGCCGGCATCGGGCTCGTGCTCATCCTGCGGTGGTACTGGTGGCGCGTGAACGCCTGGTCCGAGATCAGCGCGATGGTGGCGGCCGCCATCGGATACGCGGCCGTCAAGCTGACGATGGACGTGGCCTTCCCGGCCACCCTGCTCATCGTGGTGGCGTGGACCACGACGTGCTGGCTGACCGTCACCTTCCTCACGCCGCCGGAGACGGACGCGCAGCTCCTCAGGTTCTACAGGCTGACGCGACCCGGCGGGCCGGGGTGGATGCGCATCGCCGCGCTGGGGGGCGAGCCACCGCCCGAGGCGATCGGGCCGCTCTTCCTGAAGTGGGTGGCGGGCACCGCGCTGGTCTACGCGGTCCTGCTGGGGATGGGAGCGCTGCTCTTCGGCGGCGCTGTCGCCGCTCTGCCGTACGTCGCGGTGGCGGGTGGCGCCGCCTGGCTGATCGCGCGCCACTGAGCAGACCAGTTCGCCGCACCGCGCGTCTAGTCCAGCGGAGGAGGCAATTGTCCACCAGACCCCGGAGGCTTGGCCGGCGTGAAGACGGAGCCGGAACCAGGGCCGGTACCGGGCGGTGCCGGCGCACCGAATCCTCCGGGCACCGGGGGGTACTTCGGCTGGGCGGGTGCGCCCGGCTGGCCAAACCCGCCTCCAGGCTGGCCGAAGCCCCCACCAGGCTGCCCGAAGCCTCCGCCTGGTTGACCAAAGCCGCCTCCGGGTTGTCCGAAGCCGCCTCCGGGTTGTCCGAAGCCGCCGCCGGGTTGTCCGAAGCCACCGCCGGGTTGCCCGAAGCCACTGCCGGGTTGCCCGAAGCCTCCGCCAGGCTGAGCGAAGCCCCCACCCGGCTGCCCGAACGGCTGCCCCGCGCCACCTGGCGGGCCGCCCATGCCTGGCCGCGCAAACCCCGCTCCACCGGCGCCTGCCCGTGTGGAGGCCGCCAGGTACACGAAGGCCCACTGGTTGTAGCGGTCCATCCCGTTATAGAGCTTGATGGACTGCTCCTTGCTCTTCGAGGTGACGCCCTGGATGCCCATGGCGGGCTGCGTGGCCTGGCCGAACGACGAGGACGGAGCGGCACCCGGCATCGCTGCTCCGGGCTGGGGCGCACCGAAGCCACCGACGCCGCCCGGCGTGTTCGCGGGTCCGGCGCCGCCCGGCGTCGGCATGCCTGGCCGGCCACCCGGCACCGCCCCTCCGACGGGAATGATCTGGAAGTCGTCGTTGGTGATGGGGTCCTTGTACTTCTTCCGGAGGAACCGTTGCTCGACCAGGACGTCGACGGAAGGGGGAAAGGTATTCGCGTAGCGGCGCTGGAACAGCATGATGGCGCGCCGGTACTGCTCCCCGCGCCAGATGAGCTCTTCTTCCTTTTCGCGCTGGGCGAAGTGCGTCCACACGGGCAGCGCGGCCGACATCATCACGGCCATCACGCTCAACCCGACGAGCAACGCGGCCATGGCGTAGCCGCGCTCGCCCGCGCGACTGCCTTGACCCGCTAACCCCATGCGCCTATTATCCTTATTGACCTTACCCGTGTCACGTTCCCGCCTGCTGCTCTCCGCGCTCCTGTTCGCGGTGGCCACTCTGTCGGCTTGCGACAAGGTGCCCTTGCTGGCACCCACCGAGTCCACCATCACCCTGACGGTCAGCACGACCGTGGTTCCCGTCAACGGGGAGGCGGCGGTGACCGCTTCGGTCACCGAGTCGGCGGGCACGCCGGTGCAGAACGGCACGGTCGTCACGTTCACCTCCTCGTTCGGCACCATCGACCCGACGGAGGCCCGCACGGAAGGCGGCAAGGCCACGGTGCGATTCCTCGCGAGCACGCAGTCGGGCACGGCCAAGATCGGCGCGTTCTCCGGCGCCACGCGCGCCACTGAAGTGGAAATCCTCGTCGGCGGCGCCGCCGCCGCGCGCATCATCCTGCGCGCGGATCCGCAAACCATCCCCGCCACCGGCGGCAGTACGGACATCGTCGCCACGGTCGTTGACGCGGCGGGCAACCCACTGCAGGGCGTGCCCGTCACCTTTACGACGACGGCGGGACAGCTCTCGGCCGGCCAGGCCATTACCGGCGCCAATGGCGAAGCCCGAACCACGCTCACCGCGCCGCGCTCGGCGACGGTCACGGCCACGGCTGGCGGCCAGAGCGCAACCGTGGAGGTGACGGCCGCGTCGCCAGCGGTGACCATCACGGCCCCCACCACGGGGCTCGAGGCCGGCGTAGCGGCCACGTTCACGGTCACGCCAGTGTCGGGCACCGCCACCAACGGCATCAGGGAGGTGGTCATCGACTGGGGTGACGGCACGGCGGTGACGCGGCTGGGCGCCATCTCGGGCGCGACACCGGTCGCGCACGCGTTCCCCCGCGCGGGCGTCTACACGGTGCGCGCGACGGTCACCGACACCCAGGGCATCACGGGCACCTCCTCGGTCGTGGTGAACGTGAACGAGCAGTCGTCCGTGCCGGTGACGATGACGGCGACGCCGAATCCGGTGTCGATTGGCAGCCCGCTGCAGCAGGGCATCGTGGCCTTCTCGGCGTCGGCCGGGGGCCTGGGTTCGTCGGCGAGCGTCGTGTCCTACGACTGGAGCTTCGGCGACGGCCAGGGCGCCGTCACGACGGGCTCCACCACGAACCATCGCTACGCGGCGCCGGGCACCTACATCGCCAATGTCACCGTGCGTACCACGACCGGCACGTCCGGGTTCACCCAGCTGACCGTTCGGGTGAATCCGTGATCGCGTCCTACTCCCAGTCCGCGTACCTGGTGCCGTCGAGCGCGGTCTGGTCCGATCCGCTCTTCACGTCGTAGACGCCCGGCTGGGCCGTGGCATCGTTGACGTTGGGCTCCTGGTTGATGACCTGCCAGGTATCCTTCGACTGCGTGATGGGGTCCACGGGAATCTCACGGAGGTAGCCGTCCGTCACGAGATCGTCCAGCGACGAGGGGTACTTGTTCTTGTCGGCGTAGTACTGGTCGATGGCGTCGCGCATGCGGAAGAGGTCCTCCTTCAGGACGGCCTCGCGCGCCCGGATGACGCTGTTGCGGTACTGCACCATGCCCATGCTGGCGAGGATGACGATGATCGAGATCACGACGAGCAGCTCGATCATGGTGAACCCACCTTCGCTCGAGCCAGAGCGCGAGCTTCGGTGGGCAGGTCCCGAAGCCAGCGCGCGGCGGAGGGCACTCCGCACTCTGCACTCCGCACTCCGCACCCGCACTCTGCACTCCGCACCCAGCACTCTGCACGCTCCCCCGTCTACCAGTCCTTGTACTTGGTCCCGTCGAGCCCGGTGCCCTCGCTGAGCGAGCGCACGTCGAACACGTTCTGGCCGCCCCAGCTGGTGGTGTCCGGCTTGTCCTGGTAGGAGCGCAGCCCCCATTCCGACTCGCCGGTCATCGGATCGATGGGGATGCGGCGGAGGAACTTGAGCTTGCGCCCGGAGGCGTCGTTGGCCACCGAGACGCCCTCGACGAGGATCTCCAGGTCGGGCGGGTATCCCTCGCTGTTGGCCTTGAGCTCGGTGGTGGGGATCATTCCCTGGTCCGCGGCGTCCTTGAACTTGTCGATGGCGTCGCGCATCTCGCGCAGCACGCGCCGCAACTCCACCTCCTTCTGCCGCTGGATCGTCACGCGCGCCAGCGGCTGCACCGCCGAGGCGAGGATCAGCACGATGGTGGTCACCACCAGCAGCTCGACGAAGGTGTACCCGTGGGCCGCGCGCAGTCGACGCATGGCTAGCGCACCACCACTCCCGCGGGAGCGAACTGCAGCGTGGCCGCGCCGCCGCCTGCGACGGTCCCCGACCCGCTGACCGACAGCGTGCCCGTGCCCGCGGCGACCGGCTCGAGGAGGATGGCCGCGAGCAGCCCCGTCGTCGAGGCACCCACCTGGTCCCCTGCACGCACGATGGCGATGTCGATCCGGCCCGCGGCGGGATCCACCTGCTGGGTGAAGGTCGGTGTCGCGCCGCCCTGCCGCATGAACGTCCCCTCGGACACGCTGCGGACGCGCAGCAGCGCCGGGTTGAACGTGATGGACACCGTGACGGCGGTGAGTCGCGACGCGCCGCTGATCGATACGGGCACGGTGTACGGGCCGCTGCCCACCCGCATCTCGCTCGGCGGGCTCAGCGAGACGCGGGCCACGTCGGTCGCGGCCGGCGGCACTGCGCCTGCAGGTGCCGGGGCGGCCGGGGCCGCGGGCGTGGCGCCAGGCGGTGGAGGCGGCGCCGGGACTCCTCCCGGCGATGGGGCAGCGGGCGCGCCGGGCGCGCCAGCCGGCGGTGTCGTCGGCGTCACTGGCGTCCCGAACAGACCCGTGGGCGGCTGGCCCGGGGGCGCCGCCGGATCGGCCGGCTGGAAGATCGTCACCCCGCTCGGTGGCGGCTGTGCCGGCGGGGCCGGCACGCCGATCGTCCCGGGGATGGGCGACGAGCCCGGCGGGAGCATCGGCGTGACGCCGACGGCGCCCGGCGTGGTCACGGGCGTACCGGTTGTCGGCGGCAGGTCCCGCGGCGGCGGTGCGGTCGGTGCGGCTGGTGCCGGCGTGCCCGGCGCACCCGGAGCGGCGGCGCCTGGCGCCCCCGGACCGGCACCCGCGCCGGCGGGCGGCGGTTCCCCGCCCCCCACGCTGATGAGCGGCGGCGGGCCGCCCAGCGCCATGTTGCTCTGCGTGCCGACGTAGATGGGGCTCAGGTCCGTCGCCGTGAGCTCGTGGGTGCGGATGATTCGCGGCGTCAGCAGCATCACGATGTCCGACTGCCGGATGGACTCGTCGTTGGCCGAGAACAGCTGCTTGACGATGGGCAGCCGGAGGATGCCCGGGAAGCCGCGCAGGGATCGGCGCTCGTCCTCCCGCAGCAGGCCGGCCAGCAGGTTCGACTCGCCGTCGCGCAGGCGCAGCTTCGTCACGACCTTCCGCGACAGGAACGACGGCAGGTTCTGCCCGGCGATGTTCGTGTCCTGCCCGCGCGCGCTGCTCTCCACCGACAGCTCGAGGATGATCTCGCCCTCGTAGGTCACGCGCGGCGTCATCTCGACGATGACACCGACGGTGCGGTAGGCGAACGAGGTGAGCGGCTGCGTCGCCACCCCGCCCCCGGCGATCGGAGTGAACGTCGTGCTCGGCACGGGCACGTCCTCGCCGAGGTTCAGCGTGAGCTTCTGCCCTTCCACGCCGCGCAGCTGCGGCTTGGCGAGCGCCTTGGTGGACGAGTCGCTCTCCAGGAACTTCATCACGGCCGCGGGCACCGAGAGATAGAAGTCCGCCGTGCTGATGCCCGTGGAGATGGTGTTCAGGTTGAAGGGCGCGTCCCCGGGGGTCGTCTCCGGCGAGAAGATCCCGGTCACCTGGTAGTCCGCGAGGTTCAACCCGTATTGCTTCGCGCGTTCGCGGTTCACCTCGAGGATCTGCACGTCCACCACGACCTCGGCCCGCGGCTTGTCGTTGGCGGCGATCATCCGCTCCACGATCTCGACCACCGAGGCCGTCGCCCGCACCGTGATGGTGTTGGTCGTCTTGTTGGCGACGATCGTCGGCTGGATGGCCACGCCCGCCACGCGCACGATGCCGGTGAGCAGCTGCGAGATCTCCGTCGCGTCGGCGTGCGAGATGAAGAACGTGCGGATCACCTGCTCCTCGTACTGCGTCCGCTTCTGCGTCGTGTCGGCCGCCACGATGATCGTTCGCTCGTCCAGCACCTTGTAGAAGAGCTGGTTGGCGATCATGATCTGCCGGAGGGCCTGCTCCAGCGTCACGCCCTCCAGCGTCAGCGTGATCGAGCGATCCTGGAAATCGCGGTCGTAGGTGACGTTGATGCCCGTCGCGTTGCCGATGAAATTGAGGACGTCGCGGATGCCGGCGTTGGTGAAGCGGATGCTCAGCGGGTCGCGGCTCGACGGGTTGAGGATCGGCTCGGCTGACTGCCGCCGCGCCTGCTCCCGCAGCTTCTCGATCTCCGGCCGCGGCGCCGCGGCCTCGAGGCGATCGCGGAGCATCCGCTCGAGCTCAGCGGCCCGCTGCACCACCGGCCGGTTCGACGGCTCGAACTCCAGCGCCTTGCGATAGGCCCGGACCGCGTCCTCGGGCTGGTTCGCGGCCTCGAAAGCCCGGGCGCGGGCGATGTACATCTGCGCGGCCGCCAGCATCGCGCGCTCGAGCGCGATCTTGTAGTCGGGGCGATCGGGATCGTCCTGCAGCGCCTGGCGGTAGAAGCCCACGGCCGAGTCCCAGTCACCGGCCTTCGCCGCCTCCTGCCCGCGCGTGTACGCCCGCCCGGTCGCGCAGCCCGCGACGATGGCCGCCAGGGCCAGCACGGCCAGCGTTCGCCCTGCCAGTGTCAACGTCATGCCGCTCTCAGACAAGTGGGTGTCCCATCCCGTGCGTGCTGCGCCCAGCGTCCCTCGTCACGTCTGCCTTCCGCCTTCTGCCTTCCGCCTTCTCACCTCCGGCTCACTCACTGCCCCGTGAGCCGGATGGTCTGCCGGCCACGTCCATCGAGATAGGCCATCTCGATCGACTCGGTCCCGATCTTCAGGATCCGGTATCGGCCGTCGATGATATCCCCTTCCCTGCCGTGCATCGGCGCGCGGCCCTCACCCTGGCTGAGCACCGCGAGCTTCAGGCCATCCGCCGTCTCCACCACGCCGATGAACTTCAGCGCGATCGGCGGCGGTGGCGGGGGGCCGGTGGGCTCGGCCGGCCCGGCGGGCGCGGCAGGCACCGGCGCGAACACCGGCGCCGATCCCGGCGCCGATCCGCCGGCCGGGGTGGCCCGCGCCTCGAACCGGAACGGATCCCGCGTCGTCTCGGCGGGCCTTGCCCGCGCCACGTCCAGGTCCCCCAGCCGGACCGCCTCAGCCGACGGCAACGGCTCTCCGGCGGTGCTCCGCCGTCCGTTGCCCTGGGCGACGACCGGGGGGGCCGGCGCGGACGGGCCGAAGAACGTCCAGGCCACAGCGCCGAGCACCAGGACCAGGACCGCCACGGTGAGCAGGGTGCGGCGGTCAGCGTGCATCGCGGGAGGCCCGGTAATACGTGGAGAGATCGAGCGACAGCGTCAGCGCCGCCTGGGCGCCGGTTCCCTCCGCCAGAAAGACGTTGTCGATGACCAGGAAGTCTGGCGCCGTCTCGATTTCGTAGATGAACGCGCGGATGTCCTCGTAGTCGCCGCTCAGCGCGTAGCTCACGTGGAGCCGCTCGAGCGTGGAGTCGCGCAGGACCTCCGGCGCGGCGGAGCTGCGCTCGAATGTCACGTCGTGCTCGCGCGCCATCTGGCTCAGGCGGAGGTGCGTCAGGCGGCGCGCCGTGGCCACGTCCGCGGGCAGGATCTCGCCGTAGAAGCGTTCGAGGTCCCGCGCGGCTTGCGACTGGCCATCGCGCGTCTGCTCCGCCGCCTGCAGCTCGGCCTCTGCGGCGGCCCGGTCCTCGATGGCGGCCGCCGCCCGGCGCGCGCCGGCGTCGGTGGACGCCGACAGCGGCAGCACCACGAACAGGAGGACACCGAGATTCGCGACGATCGCCACCGCCAGCGTCACGATCCAGAGCCGGTAGTCGCCCACCACCCGCGACAGCGGCACCGCTTCGGCCATGCCGAACTGCGCCTTCATCGCGGCACCTCGGCCCGCGCCTCGGCGGGTGCGGGCGCCGGCGGGGAGGCCGGCAGCGCGTCGGCGGCCTCGGCCGGGGCCGGCGTGGCTGCCGATGGCCGGTAGTACCCCTGGATGACGGACATCAGGGTCCCGTCCTCCTGGGCCGTTTCCTGCCGCGACAGCACCTCGCTGAACCGGCCGGTCTTCTCCAGGGCCTCGATGAACGCGTCGAGGTCCTCGACGCGGCGTGACACGACGGACACCGCCACCATCATCCGTCCATCCGAGTCGATCTGCGGGGTGACGGCGGTGATGCGCGCGCCGGACGGCAAGGTGCGCTCGAACTGATTGAACAGATCGGTCCACGAGAACGTGCGCCGGTCGATCAACTGGTTGGCTTCCCGGGCGGCGAGCTGGACGGCGGCGAGCTGCTCGCGGTTGATCGTCTGGCGGATCCGGAGCGCCTCGCCGCGCAGCCGGCCCGCTTCGCGCGTGGCCGCCTCGGCCTGGCCCCGGGCCTCGGCGCCCTCCGACCGGAGGGAGAGAACCCGCGCGACGTTGTAGCCCGTCAGGCCGATGGCGGCCAGCGTGACCAGGCCGAGCACCACGCGCACCAGGCGCTCGTTGTAGAACGGCCGGGTCGAGAGGTTGGCGCCCAGCACGTCAGGCCGCCTTCCGTTCGCGGGCGAGCACGCCGACCAGCGCCGCCGTGGCCCCGGCAGGAACGGCCTCCACCCGCGTGGACAGCCGCGTCTCGAGATCCTGTTGCACCTCGGCGGTCATGGACTCCGGCCCCGCCAGCCACACCTGCGAGAGCCCCGTGCCCTGGAGCCGGTCCTCGTAGTACATCGCGGTCTGGTGGATGAGGTCGCCGAGCGTTCCCTCCGATTCGTCGGACCGGGTCCGGAAGAAGATCAGCCGTTCGCCGCGCATGACGGCGACCGTCGTGAACGACTCCGCCACGTGCACGACCAGCCAGTCGCCCGAGGGCGCCCCGCCCGCCAGCAGGCTGCCGACGACGCCGAACGTCGCCACGTCGACGAGACCGGCATGCGCGCGCGCCATCGCGCATGCCTGCTCGTACTGCCGGATCACGTCCTCGCGCGCCAGGGCCACGACGAACTCCCGGCCGCCGTCGGCCGACGCCTCGCCCGGGCTGATGCTGAGGACGGCCTGCTCCACCGGGAACGGCGAGCTCTTCTTCACCTGCCAGCGCACGATCTCGCGCAGGTCGGCCACCCGCTGGGGCACCTTCTCCAGGCGCACCAGCGACACCTTCACCACCGGGTCGGGCACGACGAGCGCCACGCGCGACGTGCGTCCGCCGAGCTGGTCCAGCACGCGCGACACGACGGCGCCGACCGCACCGGTGTCGGGCATGTTGGGCGCGGCGAGCGCCGGCGTCACGGCGCCGGCGGGGAGGGCCTCGAACGCCTCGGCGGCGACGACCGGCCGCCCGCCGCGCCAGTCGAGTCGCGCGGCCGCCACGTGTCCCCGATCGATGGCCACCGCCACGTCGGGAGGGGTCGCTGCCAGCCAGTCGAGGAGGCTCATTCGACGAAGGTCACCTTGTTGATCTCGCGCAGGGTGGTGAGGCCGTGCATCACGCGCTCGACCGCCGACTCGCGCAGGAAGCGCATGCCCTGTTCCTTGGCGGCCCGCTTGACCTCCGAAATGGGCCGCCGGTCGAGGATGATCTCCCGGATGTTGTCGGTGAGGTCCAGCAGCTCGCAGATCGCCATGCGGCCCTTGAAACCGGTGCCGTTGCACTCGATGCACCCGGCGCCCTCGTGGAACACGTGCGAGGTGGCGAGCGCCGGGTTCAGCCCCGACTCGATGAGCAGCTCCGTGTCGTACTCGGCCTCTCGCTTGCACGACTCGCAGATGCGGCGCACCAGGCGCTGGGCCATCACGCAGTTCAGGGCCGAGATGAACTGGTAGGGCTCCACGCCCATGTTGAGGAAGCGCCCCAGCACGTCGAACACGTTGTTGGCGTGCACGGTGGTGAAGACCAGGTGGCCCGTCAGCGCCGACTGGATCGCAATCTGCGCCGTCTCGGGGTCGCGAATCTCGCCCACCATGATCTTGTCCGGGTCGTGGCGCAGGATGGACCGCAGCCCGCGCGCGAACGTCAGCCCCTTCTTCTCGTTGATCGGGATCTGCGTGATGCCGCGCAGCTGGTACTCGACCGGGTCCTCGATCGTGATGATCTTGTCCTCGATCGACCTGATCTCCGCCAGCGCCGCGTACAGGGTGGTCGTCTTGCCCGAGCCGGTCGGCCCGGTGACCAGCACCATCCCGTACGGCTCGCGGATGTACTTCCGGAAGCGCCGGAGCTCGAGATCCGGGAACCCCAGGATGTCCAGCCGGAGCTCGGTGAACTGCTCGCTGATCGACTGCTTGTCGAGGATGCGGATGACCGCGTCCTCGCCGTGCGCGCTCGGCATGATCGAGACGCGGAAGTCGATGGTCTTGCCCGGCACTTTCAGCTTGAAACGCCCGTCCTGCGGCACGCGCTTCTCGGCGATGTCGAGCTCGGCCATCACCTTGATGCGCGAGATGATCGAGCTGTGGAAGCGCTTGGCGATGGGCCGCATCGCCGGCTGCAGCACGCCGTCCACCCGGTACTTCACGTGCACCGCGTCGTCCTGCGTCTCGATGTGGATGTCGCTCGCGCGGCGCTGGATGGCCGTGAAGATCGTCCGGTGCACCAGCTTGATGATCGGGCTGTCGTCGCTGGTCAGCCGCTCGAGGCTGAGGTTGTCCTCTCCGCCCTCGTCCTCGCGCAGCACCTGGATCTGGAACTCCTCGGTCGCCTCGTCCAGCAGCCGCTGCGAGCTCTCGCTCTTCTTGAGAATCGACTCGATGGCCGAGCGCGCCCCCACCATCACCTTGATGGGCGTGCCGAGCAGCACGCTCAGCTCGTCGATCATCGGCAGGTCGGTCGGGTCCGAGACCACGATCACCATGGCCTTGCCCTCGCGGCGGCTGGGGACGAACCCGTAGCGCAGCATCAGGTCGGCCGGGATCGACCGGAACAGCTCCTGGTCGATCCGGAAGTCCGCCATGTCCAGGAACTCGAGCCGGTAGCGCTCCGCCAGCCGGCGGGCCTGGTCGGTCTCCGCGCTGCGCGCCGCCTGGGAGGCCGCCGACTCGGCGGGTTCCTCGATGAGCGACTCGGGGTCGAGCGCTTCGGTGTCGGCGTGCCGGGTGACGTCCATCAGCGGTTCCCCAGGACCGAGGTGAGCTGGAAGAGCGGCATGTAGAGCGCCAGCACGATCGCGGCGATCACCACGCCCATGATGACCAGCAGCGCCGGCTCGATGAGCGTCACGAACCGGCTCACCTCGGTTTCGATCTCCTCGTCGTAGAAGTCGGCCAAGCTGTTGAGCATCTCCTGGAGCGCCCCGGTGCTCTCGCCGACCTCGATCATCTTGATGGCGACGTCCGGCACGGTCCGCCGCTCGAGCAGCGTGCTCGCGAACCCCTGCCCCTCGCGGACCTTCTGCGCCACCAGCTCGAGCTCCTGGCCCATGTGGCGATTGCCCGTGGACTTCGACGCGATGTCGAGCGCGTTCACCAGCGGAATGCCGCCCCCGAGCAGGGTGGCGAGCGTCCGCGCCAGCTGCGACGTGGCGAACTTGTGCATGCTCGGCCCGATGCCCGGCAGCCGCAGCACGATCCGGTCGAAGCGCGCCTTCTGTCCGGGGCTCTTCAGCCACGCCCGGAACGCGAACGCGCCGATCACCAGCCCGGCGAGCAGCGGCCAGAGCTGCGCGCGCACGACGTCGGACACGGCCACGATGATGCGCGTGGACACCGGCAGTTGCGCGCCGAAGCTGCTGTAGAAGTCCGAGAACGTGGGCACCACCTTGATCACGATGATCCCCACCAGCACGAGGGCGAGCACGATGAGGATGGCCGGGTACACGAGCGCCGAGATCGATTTCGTGCGCACGGTGTCGATGACCTTGGTGTAGGCCACGTAGCGGCGCAGGACCGCGTCGAGGTTGCCCGACCGCTCGCCCGCCATCAGCGACGCGGTGTAGACGCTGGGAAAGTGCTCCCCGTGCGCCATGAACGCGTCCGAGAGGGCCGTGCCTCCCCGCACCTTCTCGTGCACATCGTCCAGGACGGCCTTGAAGACGGGGTTCGACAGCCTCATCCGCAGGATGTCCAGCGACTGCACCAGCGGCATGCCGGCCTTGAGCAGGGTCGCCAGCTCCTGGTTGAACACCAGGAACTCGTGCCTCGCGATCTTGTGGCGGCGCCCGCCGAACGACAGGCCGATGAGCGCCCCGCGCTCCCGGAGCGACAGGACGTGCAGTCCCTTCTCCTCCAGCTCGCGGCGGAGCGCGGCCTCGCTCTGGGCGACGTAGACGCCCTCGATGATCTCGCCCGACGGGGTGCCGAGGCGGCAGCGGAACTCCATCCCTAAAAGGTTGTCCTACAAGATGTTACACGAAAACGGGCGAAACGAGCCGCCCGGGCCCACCAGGTTAGACCGAGCGGGGGCGTGGAAAGTCGAGCGTCAGCCCCTACCGGCCCACCCGTCGGAGAATGCGGGCGACGTAGTTGCGCGTCTCGGCGAAGGGTGGCACGCCGCCATACCGGCGCACGGTGGCTTCGCCGGCGTTGTAGGCCGCCAGCGCCAGGCCGAGGTCGAACCGGCTGAGCAGGTCCTTCAGGTGGCGGACCCCCGCTTCGACGTTCGTTCGCGGGTCATAGGGATCCCGCACGGCGTACTGCCGGGCCGTGGCCGGCATCAGCTGCATGAGCCCCTTGGCCCCCTTGCGCGAGCGCGCGCGCGGCTGGTAGTTCGACTCCGCTTCGATGACGGCATGCACGATGCGGGCATCCACGCCGTGAGCCGCCGCCGCCGTGGCGATGATGTCGGCAAACGGCCTCGAGGCCAGCACGGTGTCGTCGACGCCCGCGGCAACCGGAGCCGCCTCGGCTGGCGCCGGCGTCGCCGGCTCCGGATACGGCATCTCGTCGGGATCCACCCGCGCGACCAGCCCTGCCGGGAAGCTCGCCTCGCCCCCGTCCCGCAACGTCACGGTAAGCCGGTCGCCATCGATCCGGGTCGCCGCCACCGACATGGTCCGCCCCGTCGTGAAGACGACGATGTCCGCGGACGCCGCCCCGGGGGCGCCGAACAGGCACAAGGCAAACGGCAGGAGGGAGAAGGCAGAAGACAGAAGGCTGGAGACGGACGGGCCACGGCGGTTCGGGAGCCAGACGAGGGGCGTGCGAACGCTCGCCCTCCTCTGCTGCCCATCTGCGCAACTGGTCACCCGCATCTGCCCCTTTTGCCTCTTGCCTCTGTCTTTTGCCTCTGCCGGTGCCTTCTGCCTTGTGCCCTCCGCCGTCGCTATTGCACGGCGGCGTGGAACACCCGGGCCCCCAACTCGCGGGAATCACCCGCGGACCCGTCTGGCTCGAGCGCCGGCACGAAGGTCTTGTCGGCGATGAACCGCAGCTCCACCATCTCAGCCGATCCCATCTGCGCGGCCGTGATTGGAACCTTCTGCACGGAGGGGCCGTCGCGGCGGAGGGGCACGGTGCCCAGCACCTGGTCGCCCAGCCGCACTTCCAGCTGTTGCGCGGCGTTGACGCTGCCGCTCGGGTTGTCGGCCTGCACGTAGAGCACGACGTCCCGCGACGGGTTCCGGAACGCCAGGGTGGCCTCCTTCTTCGTCCACTGCCACTCGGTCTGCGACGCGCCTTCGCCCACCGTTTCGGCCGGGTGCCAGCCGTCCTTGAAGACGACGAACACGTTCTCCGTCTGCGGGAGCAGCTCGAAGGTCGCCACGGCGTACGAGCGGTCGCCCCGATCCTCGTTGGAGAGCTTGAGTCGCTCGCCGGTTTCGGGCGAATAGAGGCCGGCCACCACCGTCGCCGCGCCCACATAGGGATGCCGCCCGACGAACAGCGTCCGCGTGTACTCGATGGTCTGCCCCGGTTTCCAGTCCGTGGTCGGCGTCGGCGGTTCGTGGTCGTCGACCCACATCAATTCCTCGTTGGCGTCGAGGAAGTGGACGAAGACCCGGCGCGCGCCCAGTGCGGGCGCGTCGGGCGCCACGGTGAACGTGTAGGTGACTTCGACGGGGCTGCCGAGCGCCACGCGCGGGCGGGAGAGCGAGACCCCCAGGCGGCCCACCACGGGCGCGTTGTCGGCGCCTCCACTGCAGGCGGCGGTCACGGCCGCGAACGCGAGGATCGCCCACGCGCCGAGGAAAAGCGGCTGTCTTCGTTGCATGGCGAGCGCCATCGAGAATATCATGCGGGTCACTCGATGGACATTACACGCGACGCGCTCGGCATGGTGGAAACCCGCGGGTTCATCGGCTCGGTCGAGGCGGCCGATGCCATGGTCAAGGCCGCCAACGTCGTGCTCGTCGGCACCGAGTACATCGGCGCAGGCTACGTGACCGTGCTGGTGCGAGGCGACGTGGGCGCGGTGAAGGCTGCCACGGATGCCGGCGCCGCTGCCGCGCGCCGCGTGGGCGAGCTCATCTCGGTGCACGTCATCCCCCGTCCGCACGCCGAGGTCGAGCGCATCCTGCCGAAGGGATAGCGCGTGGCCACCGGGGCTCCGGCACAGACAGACAGGGACCTCGCCTCCATTGCCGAGGCGCGGGCGCTCGCGCGCCGCGCCCGTGCCGCGCAGGCCCTCCTCGCGGAGTACTCCCAGGCCCAGATCGACGCCATCGTCGACGCCATGGCGGCCGCCGTCACGCCACATGCCGAGGCCCTGGCGCGGCTCGCCGTGGAGGAAACCGGCTACGGCGTCGTCGCCGACAAGATCCAGAAGAACCTCTTCGCCTCCGAGCGGGTCCACGCCTTCATCAGGCCCATGGCCACCGTCGGCGTCGTCCGGCGCGACGAGGCGAAAAAGATCGTCGAGATCGCCGAGCCGTTCGGCGTGGTGGCCGCCATCGTGCCGTCCACGAATCCCACGTCCACGGCCATCTACAAGCTGCTCATCTCGATCAAGGCCCGGTGCGCGGTCGTGCTGAGCCCGCACCCCGCCGCGGCGCGCTGCATCACGCGCGCCGCCGAGATCATGCACGACGCCGCCAGGCGCGCCGGCCTGCCTGACGGCGCCATCGGGTGGATGACGACGGTCACGCTCGAGGGCACCCAGGAGCTGATGAGGGCCCGCGAGGTCTCCGTCATCCTGGCCACAGGCGGCATGGGCCTGGTGCGCGCGGCCTACAGCGCCGGCAAGCCCGCGTACGGCGTCGGCCCCGGCAATGCGCCGTGCTACGTCGAGTCGTCGGCCGATGTCTCGAAGGCGGCCCGCGACATCGTCACCGGGAAGAGTTTCGACAACGGCGTCCTCTGCTCCTCGCCCAACTCGGTCGTGGTGGACCGCGCGATCGACCAGGAGGCGCGGAGGGCCTTTGCCGCCCACGGCGGCCACTTCCTGTCCACCGCCCAGGGTGAGGCGCTCGCGAAGCTGCTCATCACGCCGCAACGCCTGCCCAACCCGGCGCTGGTCGGCAAGTCGGCGGCCTTCATCGCCGAGAAGCTGGGCGTGGCCGTGCCTCCAGGCACGCGGGCGCTGCTCGTCGAGCTCGCGGGGGTGGGCCGCGACTTCCCGCTCTCCATCGAGAAGCTGTGCCCGGTGCTCTCGTACTACGTGGTCGGCGACTGGCGCGAGGGATGCGAGCGCTGCAAGCAGATCCTCCGTTACGGCGGCATGGGCCACACCATGTCCATTCACTCCCGCAACGAGGCCATCATCCTGGAGTTCGGGCTCCACAAGCCCGCCTTCCGCATTGTCGTCAACACGCCGACGACGCATGGATCGATCGGGCTGACCACCGGGCTCGATCCGGCGATGACCCTGGGGTGTGGCGGGTTTGGCGGGAACATCACCTCCGACAACATCACCCCGCAGCACCTGCTGAACATCAAGCGGCTCGCCTACGGCATCCGGGAGGTCGGCACGCCCGGGCCCGAAGGGCTCGTCGGCGCTCGTCCCCCGGAGCCCCAGGCCGTCCCGGGCAGCCCGGCCGGCGTCACCGCGAGCCAGCCGCCACTGCCGAAGCCACCACCCAGGCCCGAGCCGGAGCCCGTCTCGGCCGCGACACTCTCGTTCCGCATCGACCAGTTCCTTGCGGCAAGGGGCGTGGCCCGGCCGGCAGGCGGAACCACGGCCCCGCCGGCGTCGAGCCCGGCGTCCACGCCCCCACTCGCCCCGCCACCCCCCCAGCCGCCCGCCACGCCGGTCGCCTTCGTCTGCGAGGACGATGTCCGGGCGGCCGTCAGGGAAGGCCGGAAAATCCTCGTCGGCGAGCGCACCATCATCACGCCGGCCGCACGGGATGCCGGCGAGGCGGCCCGGGTGTTCACCTGGGAAGGATGGCGTTTGTAAAGGCTTGATAGCACGTGGGTTGACCCCTCGAAAGCGGCCGTGCTACGCTCCCGGCTTCGACAGTCGGGGTGGAATGGCCAGCCAGATTCTTCGGCGATCGCTCGGGTGCGCGTTCACGGCGCTGCTGCTGACCGGTTGCGCAGGCAACTCGGCTCAGAAGGGGGTGCAGGTCCAGCCCGTCGCACCCGCGCCGGCGGACGGGACGCCGGTGGCGGCCGCCTCGCTTCCCGATCCCGTCGAAACCCTCATCGCGCAGTCGAGTCTCTACTTCGAGCGCGGCCAGCAGCAGTTGATCCTGGGGCATCTCGAGCAGGCCCGCCAGGAGTTCGACCGCGCCCTCGACACGCTGCTCGAAAGCGCGGCCGGGGCCCGATCCAACCCACGTGTTCGTGCCCACTTCGACGGGCTCGTGGACCGCATCAGCGTCCTCGAACAATCGGCGCTGGCCCAGGGCGATGGGTTCACCGAAACCCGGACCGAGCCGGCCTCGATCGACCAGCTGCTCGCCATCGAGAGCTTCGACACCACGCCTCCGCAACTGGCCACGGCGGAAGCGGTCGCGGCGGACCTCGAGGCCAACACCCCCGACATCCCCATCCCGAACAACAACCGCGTGCTCTCCTGGGTCGAGGCGTTCCAGGGGCGGCTGCGCGAGTTCCTCGAGGAGGGCCTGGCGCGCGGCGCACAGTACCTGCCGATGATCCAGAGCGTGTTCAGGGCCGAGGGCTTGCCGCTGGACCTCGCGTACGTCCCGCTCATCGAAAGCGCGTTCAAGCCCACCGCGCTCTCCCGCGCCAAGGCGCGCGGCGTCTGGCAGTTCATGCGCGGCACGGCCATCGAGAACGGGCTCAAGGCCGACTGGTACATCGACGAGCGCGCGGACCCGGAAAAGGCCACCATCGCCGCGGCCAAGTACCTCAAGACCCTCTACGGCATGTTCGACGACTGGCACCTGGCGCTGGCCTCGTACAACGGCGGTCCGGGCCGCATGCAGCGGGCCCTCAGGACCAGCCGCAAGTCGGACTTCTGGGCCCTCACCTCGACGACCCGCTACCTGCCGCGCGAGACGCGCAACTACGTGCCGATGATCCTCGCGGCCATCATCATCGCCAAGAACCCGGCGCAGTACGGGTTCGACGTCGCGCCGCACGAGCCGACACCAACCGAGACGGTGACGCTGCCGGCCGCCGTGGACCTGCGCCGCGTGGCCGAGTGGGCCGAGGTCCCGGTGGACGACATCCAGCGGCTCAATCCCGAGCTCCGGCGCTGGACCACCCCGATTCGCCAGGGCGACTACGAGTTGGAGGTCCCCGAGGGGACCGCGGAGAAGATCAAGGCGGGCCTGGCGGCCTCGACGCCCAACCAGCTGAACGCGCTGCAATGGCACACGGTGAAGGCCGGCGAGTCGCTCTCCAGCATCGCGCGCAAGCTGCGCGTCAGCCGCAGCGATCTGGCCGAAGCGAACTACCTCCGCGTCAACTCGCGCGTGCGCGCCGGCCAGCGCCTGGTCGTCCCGCGCATGCCGACCGCGGCGCTGCTGGCTCGTGCCGCCAACGGCAACGAGGCAGCGGCCCCCGCGGTGGTGGTGGCGGCGGCGAGCGAGTCCGACGAAATGCCCGCCACCATCTATCGCGTCCGCCCGGGCGACACGCTCTATGCCATCGCGCGCCGCCACGGGACGACGGTGGACCAGCTGAGGGCCTGGAACAACCTCAAGGGCTCCGCGCTCAGCATCGGCAAGCGCCTGGTCGTCCAGCCATCGCGGCCGGCCAACGCGCAGCAGTAGCGGCGCCTCGTCGCCATCCGCGGACTCAGACGACTGCCGCGTTCCTCGAACACCACGTCTCAGCAAGCGCGCGCCCGCAGGCAGCCGCGACGCGCAACTCCTGCGATCCGCGAGCCGGTTTGGGGGGCGCTTTCCGCCGAATTCCGCGCAAATGCGCAAGCGCGCTCCCGGGCATGGCGGTTGCTCACTCCGGACCGCATGCTCGCCAGCCTCGAGAGCGCGTCCGTCATCGGTATCCAGGCCAGCGCCGTCCACATCGAGGTGGACCTCTGTTTCGGGCTCCCCCGCTTCCAGCTCGTGGGCCTGCCCGATACCAGCGTCAAGGAAAGCCGCGACCGCGTCCACGCCGCCATCCGCAATTCGGGCTTCGAGTTCCCCCAGCATCGCATCGTCATCAACATGGCGCCGGCCGACGTGCGCAAGGCGGGGTCGTCGTTCGACCTGCCGATCGCGCTCGGTGTGCTGGCCGCCAGCGGCGTCGTCCTCGCGCGCGACATCCGCGACGTGGTCATCGTCGGCGAGCTGTCGCTGGATGGCACCATCCACCCGGCGCGCGGCGTCCTGCCCATCGCCGTGGCGGCGCGCCAGCAGGGGGCAGCCGCGCTGCTGCTCCCCGCCGGCAACGCGGTCGAGGCGTCGGTGGTGAGCGGCCTGCGGCTGCTGCCGGTTCACACGCTGGCCGAGGCCGTCGGGATCCTCAACCAGTCCCGCGAGGAATGGCCGGTGACGCCGCCGCCGGACCCCGGGCCGCGGGCGACATCCGACACCGGCCTCGACCTGTCGGACCTGAGCGGCCAGGCCTTCGCGCGACGCGCGCTCGAAGTGGCGGCGGCCGGCGGCCACAACCTCCTGATGATCGGGCCGCCCGGCGCCGGCAAGACGATGCTCGCTCGACGCCTGCCGGGCATCCTGCCGCCGCTCGGGTTCGAGGAGGCTCTCGAGGCGACGGCCATTCATTCCGTGGCCGGGCTCATTCAGCCTGGCGGCGGCCTGCTCGCGGACCGCCCGTTCCGCGCGCCCCACCACACGATCTCGGACGCGGCCCTCGTCGGCGGCGGGTCGCAGCCCCGCCCTGGCGAAGTGAGCCTGGCGCATCACGGCGTACTCTTCCTCGACGAGATGCCGGAGTTCGAGCGACGCGTGCTCGACTCGCTGCGCCAGCCCATCGAGGAGGGACGCATCACGGTGTCTCGGGCCGCGCGGTCGGTGGTCTTCCCGGCGCGGTTCATGCTGGTGGCCGCGATGAACCCATGCCCGTGCGGGTACGCCGGAAGCGCCAGCCGCGCGTGTCGCTGCACCCCGCCGCAGGTCGACCGCTACCGCGCGCGCATTTCCGGGCCGCTTCGGGATCGCCTTGATCTCATCGTCGAGGTGGAGCCCGTGCCCGTCGGGGCCCTGGCCGGCGGCAACCCGGGCGAGGCGTCGTCGGTGGTGCGGGGCCGGGTGCTCGAGGCCCGGGAGCGACAGACGCGCCGGCAACCACAGCTGAATGCCCGCCTGCCGGCTCGAAGCCTTCCGAAGGCCTGCGTCCTCGACCGGGGAGGCCGGACGCTGCTGGAGCGTTCGGCCGAGCGCCTGTCGCTTTCGGCGCGGGCGTACCACCGGGTCCTGCGCGTGGCACGTACCATTGCCGACCTGGACGGCGCCTCCCACATCGTCGAGGGGCACCTGGCCGAGGCGCTGCAATACCGGTTCGTCGAATAGGCCCTGGACCGATCAAACGGCGAAGATCTTCACACGCGTGCAGTTTGCTGTTCAGCCCGTTCAATCGTCGTGCTACCCTTCATGGGTTGCCGGTACGCGGTCTGGATTGAACCGGCCCTCCCGGCTGGCGTCTCTGTCAGACGGGACCGATACACTCGCAGATGCTGTCGAATCGTTACACGGTCGTCATCGCCGACAGGCGCACGGGAGTCGTGCGCCGTTTCACGATAGGGCTCAGGCCGCTGCTGTCGGTCGTGGGCACCGTGCTCACCCTGCCCATCCTCATCGGGCTTGGGGCGGCGTGGAAGGCGAAGGCCGAGGTGGCGGATCTCTACGCGACGCAGGCGGCACTCGAGCTCGAGAACAGCAGCTTCCGTGGCGCCACCGAGGCGCTCACCGGGCAGATCACCGCGCTGCAGGCCGCCGTGTCCGACCTCGGCGGTCGTGCAGCGCTGGATCCCGCGCTGCAGTCGGCCATGGACAAGCTGCCCGCCATCGTGAAGAACCGCGCGATGGGCGGCGCCTCCAGCGACTCGACGCTCGCGGCGCTGACGCCGGCCCTCTCCTCGCCTGAAGACACGTTCGGCCTGCTGCGCGATCTGCTGCAGGGCATCGAAAGCCGGCTGCGGCTGGTGCGATCGGACGTGGATCGGCGGAACGCGCTCGCCGCAGCCACCCCCTCCATCTGGCCCGCGCACGGTTGGCTTTCGTCGCGCACGGGTGGCCGCACCGATCCGTTCACGGGCGAGGCGGACTACCATCCCGGTCTCGACATCTCGGCCGACCGCGGCACCCCGGTGTACGCCACGGCGGACGGCACGGTGACGCAGGCGTCGTTCTCGGGCGCCTACGGCAACCTGGTGGTCATCGATCACCAGTTCGGCCTCGAGTCGCGCTACGGCCACCTCTCGGCCTTCCGGACCCAGCGGGGCCAGACGGTGAGGAAGGGCGAGCTCATCGGCCTGGTCGGGGCCACGGGACGCGCCACCGGGCCGCACCTGCACTACGAGGTCCGCGTCAACGGCCGGATCCTCAACCCCCTGCAGTTCCTGCTCAACGCCCGCCGCAGCAGCAACGCGAACTGACAAGCCTGTATACTTGTAGGAATAGGCACCCCGCCTTCACTCCTACATGTTTGGTCAGCTTCTCGCCAAGGTCATTGGCACCCAGAACGATCGCGAACTGAAGCGCCTCCGCCCGCTCGTCGAGCAGGTCAACAGCTTCGAACCGAAGATCAAGGCCCTCGGCGACCCCGAGCTGAAGGCCAAGACCGTGGAGTTCCGGGAGCGGCTCTCCCGCGGTGAACCCCTGAACGACCTGCTGCCGGAGGCGTTTGCCGTCGTCCGCGAGGCCGGCCGCCGCGTGCTGAACATGCGGCACTACGACGTGCAGCTCATCGGCGGCATGGTGCTCCACAACGGCACCATCGCCGAGATGAAGACAGGCGAGGGCAAGACGCTGGTGGCGACCCTCCCTGCCTACCTGAACGCCCTCGAGGGCAAGGGCGTGCACGTCGTGACGGTGAACGACTACCTCGCCCGGCGCGACTCGGAGTGGATGGGGCGCGTCTACCGCTTCCTCGGCCTCTCCGTCGGCGTCATCCAGCACGACCTGAACGACGAGCAGCGGCAGGTGGCATACGGGTGCGACATCACCTACGGCACCAACAACGAGTTCGGCTTCGACTACCTGCGCGACAACATGAAGTTCGAGCTGGGCCGGATGGTCCAGCGCGGCCACCACTTCGCGATCGTGGACGAGGTGGACAGCATCCTCATCGACGAGGCGCGCACGCCGCTCATCATCTCGGGCCCCGCGGAGGAGGTCACGGACCTCTATTACGAGGTGGACCGGATCATCCCGAAGCTGAAGAAGGGCGAGGTGCACCAGGGCCAGGTGAAGGCCGAGGATCGCGACCGCCTCGAGGCGTCGGGCGACTACACGGTCGACGAGAAGAACAAGACCGTGACGCTCACCGAGGCGGGCATGGCGCATGCCGAGAAGATGCTCGCCCACCGCCTGCAGCCGGGCGGCCTCTACGACCCGGTGAACATGCCGGTCCTGCACCACGTGCAGCAGGCGCTGCGCGCGCACGTGCACTACCACCTCGACGTCCACTACATGATCAAGGACGGCCAGGTGGTCATCGTGGACGAGTTCACGGGCCGCCTCATGCCGGGCCGCCGCTGGAGCGACGGCCTCCACCAGGCGGTGGAGGCCAAAGAAGGCGTGAAGATCGAGCGCGAGAACCAGACGCTCGCCACCATCACCTTCCAGAACTACTTCCGCAAGTACCAGAAGCTCTCCGGCATGACCGGCACGGCCGAGACCGAGGCCGCCGAGTTCGCCAAGATCTACAACCTGGACGTCATCGTCATCCCGACGAACCGGCCGATGAGGCGCCTCGAGGAGCCGGACCTGGTGTACCGCACCGAGGGCGAGAAGTGGAACGCCATCGTCGAGGACATCCTCACGCGGCAGAACGAGGGGCGGCCCGCGCTGGTGGGCACGGTGTCGATCGAGAAGTCCGAGCGGCTCTCGGGCATGCTCAAGAAGCGCGGCATCAAGCACATCGTGCTGAACGCGAAGTACCACGCGCAGGAAGCCGAGATCGTGGCCCAGGCCGGGCGGCGCGGCGCGGTGACCATCGCCACCAACATGGCCGGTCGCGGCACCGACATCCTGCTCGGCGGGAACGCCGAGCACATGGCGCGGCAGCAGGCCATCGCCGAGGGCGTCGCCCAGAAGGTCGCGAAGGGCGAGGAGAAGTACGTCGACGACGAGGAGTTCGTCAACTTCTTCATGGTGGACAGCTTCTACCGCGTGCCGACCGCGGACTGGGAGCGCATCTTCGGCCACTTCAAGCAGCTGTGCAGCGACGAGCACAAGGAGGTGGTGGCGCTCGGCGGCCTCCACATCATCGGCACCGAGCGCCACGAGGCGCGGCGCATCGACAACCAGCTGCGCGGCCGCGCCGGCCGCCAGGGGGATCCCGGCTCGTCGCGCTTCTACCTGTCGCTCGAAGACGACCTGATGCGCATCTTCGGGTCGGACCGCATCTCGGGCCTGATGCAGCGCCTCGGCATGGAAGAGGGCGTCCCCATCGAGGCGGGCATGGTGACGCGCGCCATCGAGCGTGCGCAGAAGCAGGTCGAGGCCCAGAACTTCTCCGTCAGAAAGCACCTGCTCGAGTACGACGACGTGATGAACAAGCAGCGTGAGAGCGTCTACACGCTGCGCCGCGAGATCCTCGAGGGACAGATCCACGTCACCGAAGAGGACGTCACCGACACGCGCGGCTACCTGATGGCCACGGCCGAGGACCTGCTCGACGAGAAGCTCGACCTCTTCGCCGGCGCCGAGATGGACGCCTCTGAGTGGGACGTGCCGGCGCTGCAGCGCGACCTCACGCAGCTCTTCGCCCTCACCGAGGACGACTACCGCGGGATCGCCTTCGACCAGCTCAGCGCCGCCGAGCTGCGCGACGCGCTCTGGGAGAAGGTCCAGGCCCGGTACGCCGAGAAGGAGCAGATCGTCCCCCGCGAGATCCTCGCGGACGTGGAGCGCAACCTGATGCTCCAGATCGTGGACGGGCAGTGGAAGGACCACCTCTACTCGCTGGATCACCTGAAGGAAGGCATCGGCCTGCGCGGCTACGGCCAGCGCGATCCGCTGGTCGAGTACAAGAAGGAGAGCTTCCAGCTCTTCCAGGACATGCGGCGCCGCATCGAGGAAGAGGTGGCGCGCTACCTCTGGTGGATCAAGCCCGTCATCCAGGGCGAAGGCGAGGCGCCGCCGCCGGTCGCCCCGGTGCGCCAGCCCGTCCGGCGGCAGGCCCTCAGCTACAACAACCCGGCGGAGGAGTCGACGTCGGTCTTCGCGCCGAGCCGCGTGCCGGCCGCGGCACCCGCGGGGGATCTCACCCGTGCCGCCGCCGCCCCCACGCCCGCGCGGGTGGGCGGCGACGACGCGCCCGTCAAGACGGTGCGGCGGGACGAGCCCAAGATCGGCCGCAACGATCCGTGCTGGTGCGGCTCGGGCAAGAAATACAAGAAGTGTCATGGGGCAGCGTAAGCAATGAGCACACAACTCAAGGAAGAACGAACCCTTGCCACGCGCCTCGACACGGCGCTCACGACCGCCCTCACGTTCGACGACATCCTCCTGGTTCCCCGCCACTCCTCGGTGCTGCCCGCGCAGGTGGACGTCGGCACGCGCCTCACCCGCAACATTCCCCTGCACGTCCCGCTGCTCAGCGCCGCCATGGACACGGTCACCGAGTCCGAGATGGCCATCGCCATGGCCCAGCAGGGCGGCCTGGGCGTCATCCACAAGAACCTGCCCATCGAGCAGCAGGCCTCGGAGGTGGACCGCGTGAAGCGCTCCGAGAGCGGCATGATCGTCAACCCGATCACGCTCTCCCCCACCGCCCGCATCTTCGAGGCGCTCGAGCTGATGCGCCGCTACCGGATCTCGGGCGTGCCCATCACCGAGGACGGCAGCAAGGAAGGCCGGCTGGTCGGCATCCTCACCAACCGCGACCTGCGCTTCGAGACCAACGTGGACCGCCCGGTCTCCGAGGTGATGACGAAGGACCGCCTCTTCACGGTCCCGGTCGGCACCACCCTGGACCAGGCCCGCGAGATCCTGCACGAAGCCAAGGTCGAGAAACTCCTGGTGGTGGATCAGGACTACCGGCTGAAAGGCCTCATCACCGTCAAGGACATCCAGAAGGCCATCAAGTACCCGAACGCCTGCAAGGACTCCCTGGGCCGCCTGCGCTGCGGCGCCGCCGTCGGCATCGCGCGCGACACGGTGCAGCGCGCCGAGGCGCTCGTGCACGCGCACGTCGACGTGCTCGTCATCGACACGGCGCACGGCCACTCGCAGGGCGTGCTCGACATGGTGAAGACGCTCCGCCGCGCCTTCCCGGACGTCGACCTCATCGCGGGCAACGTGGCCACGGCCGAGGCCACCGAGGCGCTCATCGCCCTCGGCGTCGACGGCGTGAAGGTGGGGATCGGCGCCGGATCGATCTGCACCACGCGCGTCGTCGCGGGCATCGGCGTGCCCATGATCACGTCCGTCGCGGAGTGCGCCGAGGCCGCGGCGAGGCACAACGTGCCGGTGATTGCCGACGGCGGCATCCGCTTCTCGGGCGACGTCGTCAAGGCGCTGGCCGTGGGGGCGAGCTCGGTGATGATCGGCAACCTGTTCGCCGGCACGGACGAGAGCCCGGGCGAGCTCATCCTCTACCAGGGCCGCACGTTCAAGGAGTACCGCGGCATGGGATCCATCGGCGCCATGCGCAAGGGCTCGCGCGACCGCTACTTCCAGGACGATTTCGAGCTCGAGAGCGGCACCAGCCCCGCCGGCAAGGGCCTGGAGAAGCTGGTGCCCGAGGGCATCGAGGGGCGCGTGCCGCACAAGGGCAGCATGGCGATGGTCATCCACCAGCTGATGGGCGGCCTGCGCGCCGGCATGGGCTACTGCGGCACACCCACCATCCCCGACCTGCAGCGCGACGCGAAGTTCATCCGCATCACCAGCGCCGGCTTCCGCGAGAGCCACGTCCACGACGTGACCATCACCAAGGAATCCCCGAACTACCGCATGGAGTAGGTGTCCACGGGAACACGAGGGGCACGAAGGACACGAAGAACGACCACGAAGTCCAGGAAGCGTCGGACCAGCGGGCTCGTGGCGGCCACCTCATGCGCGCAGGCCAACCGCCGGTTCCACCGCAGCACTTGCCCTCAGACCTTCCTCGTGCGTCCGTCCTGCGCTTCGTGGTCTTCGTGTTCCCGTGACACATTCACCACGCGCGCATCGCCGCCCGCGTCGTCGATGGTGATCTGAATCGCGCCCGGAAGACGGCGCGACAGCCGCTCGGGCCACTCCACGGCGACGATGCCGCCTGAGGCCAGGTCCGCGTCGAGGCCGATGTCGTCGAGGTCCGCGGTGTCCAGTCGATAGAGGTCCACGTGGATGAGCGGCAGGCGCCCGCCGCGATACTCGTGGACGAGCGTGAAGGTGGGGCTGGTCACCTCGGCGGGATCCACGCCGAGGCCTTCGGCGAGGCCGCGCACGAAGGCGGTCTTCCCCGCCCCGAGATCCCCCGAGATGAGCAGCACCGCGCCCGGCCGGAGGTCCGCGGCCAGGCGCGCGGCAATCGCACGGGTCTCCACCTCCGAGCTCGAACGGAAGGTTCCGCTCATTCCTCCTGCGCGCGGCGCGCGGGCACGCGCCGCCGGGCGCTCAGCTCGAGCACGGCGTCCCCGATGTGGTCCGCGAGATCTCCCGCCGTCATCGAGACTTCTCCGGTGTCCGCGTCGGCCAGTTCGCCCGCGGCGCCATGGAGATACACCGCCAGCCGGCACGCGGCCTCGGCGTCGAGCAGCTGCGCCAGCCACGCGCCGAGCATCCCCGAGAGCACG
Organism: Vicinamibacterales bacterium; assembly: GCA_050249615.1. Taxonomy (GTDB): domain Bacteria; phylum Acidobacteriota; class Vicinamibacteria; order Vicinamibacterales; family UBA2999; genus VFZN01. Next base: position 7,257 of record JBFWQE010000024.1, on the reverse strand, counting down.
TCCCCCGTTCCGCCGGTAGCCATGCCCGGCGACCCGGTCGGGTTCACGAACACGCGGCCCGCTGGCGTGGCGATGAGCGTGCGGTACCCCTTGAGGACCACGTAGAGCTTGTGCCGGCGCGCGAAGTCGCTCGCGAGACCCAGCCGATCCGCCTGCACGTCGTCGGCGGTGCACCCGGCCAGCCGGGCCATCTCTCCGGGATGCGGCGTGATGATGATGTCGCGCCCTTCCCGCCCGACAAGGGCAGCGGGCTCGTCGGCAAAGGCGTTGAGCGCGTCGGCATCGAGCACCAGCGGGGCCTCGCTCCTCTCCACGATCTCTCGCACGAAGGTGGCCACGCCTTCGCCGCGCCCCAGGCCGGGGCCCGCCACGAGCACGTCCGCGTCGAGGCCCAGGACGGCCTCCGCGGCGGCGAAGTGCACCGTCCCGGCCGGTGTCTCGTCGAGGGGCTCGGTCATGTACTCGAGCCCCTGGGCCGCGACGATGGGCTGGCAGGAGCGCGGGCACGCCACGGTCACCAGCCCGGCACCGGAGCGCAGCGCTCCCTGCGCCGCCAGCGCGGCCGCGCCGGTCTTCCCCACCGAGCCGGCCACGATGAGCACGCGGCCGAAGTCCCCCTTGTGCGAGTCCGGCGCGCGGGGGGCGACCAGCGGCCGCAGCCGCTCGCGCGTGACGAGCTCGATGTGCGGGCCCTCGAGCTGATCGATGACGCCCATGGGAATGCCGATGTCGGCGATGACGACCTCGCCGGACTTCTGCTCCGCCGGGGGCAGGATGAGCGGCAGCTTCGGCGCGCCCAGCGTGACCGTGACCGACGCTTCCACGCAGTCGCCGATGAGATCCGGCGTGTCGGCCGACATCCCGGAAGGCAGGTCGATCGAGACGATCGGGATGCCGCTGCCGTTGAGGTCGGCGACGACGGTCTCGTAGAGGCCCGAGAGCGCTGTTTTGAGTCCGGTGCCGAACAGCGCGTCGACGATCAGGTCGTGCTGGCTGATCTCGGAGAAGTGCAGCTCCCAGTTGCCCTCGTCTGCCACCTCCACGACAGTGACGCCGAGGCGTCCGAGGATGTCGAGGTTCGTGCGCGCGTCGCCCTTGATCTCGGTCACCTGGCCCACGAGGAACACGGTGGTGTCCACGCCCCGCTGATGGAGCGTGCGCGCCACGACGAAGCCATCGCCGCCGTTGTTGCCCTTGCCCGCGATGACGGCCACCCGCCTCTCGGCGAGGTCATCGTAGAGCGACTCGACGGCCGCCACGACCTGCCGCCCCGCGTTCTCCATCAGGACGATGGAGGGGATGCCCACGTCGTGGATGGTCGCGCGGTCGGCCTCGCGCATCTGGTCGGCGTTCAGGATCCGCATTACAGGGGCTTGGGGCTTGGGGCTTGGGGCTTGGGGCTTTGGGCTCGGGGCTTGAGGTCTGAACTGCCGGCGCCTTCGATACCCTGGGCTTGCGCTCTACTCTCCCGTTCTCACTGTTACCTTCTCCACCTTTGACTTCTCATACTTCACCTTCTCAGGCGTAGCTCTCGATTGGCGGGCAGACGCAGACCAGGTTGCGGTCGCCGTACGGGTTGTCGATGCGCCCGACGGCGGGCCACACCTTGCCGGCTTTCACCCACGGCAGCGGGAAGGCGGCCTTCTCGCGCGAGTAGGGGTGCGTCCACGTGTCGGCCGTGACCACGGCGGCCGTGTGCGGCGCGTTCTTCAGAACGTTGTCCTTCGGGTCTGCGACGCCGGTGATGACCTCCTCGATCTCCTGGCGGATGGCGATGAGCGCGTCGCAGAAGCGGTCGAGCTCCGCCTTCGGCTCGCTCTCGGTCGGCTCGACCATGAGCGTGCCCGCCACCGGGAACGACACCGTGGGCGCGTGAAAGCCGTAGTCCATCAGGCGCTTGGCGACGTCGATCTCGTCCACGCCCTTCGCCTTGAAGGCGCGCAGGTCGAAGATCATCTCGTGGGCCACGCGCCCGTTCTCCCGCGTGTAGAGCACCGGGTAGTGCGGCTCGAGCCGCGCCTTGATGTAGTTCGCGTTCAGGATGGCGTATCGCGTAGCGTCGGTCATGCCCTGCGCGCCCAGCATGCGGACGTAGCCGTAGGAGATGAGCAGGATGCTCGCGCTCCCCCAGGGCGCCGCCGACACGGCCGGGATCGCCCTGCCGCCCCCCACCGCCGCCAGCGGATGGCCGGGCAGGTACGGCGCCAGGTGCGCGGCCACGCCGATGGGCCCCATGCCGGGCCCACCGCCTCCGTGCGGAATGGCGAAGGTCTTGTGCAGGTTCAGGTGACACACGTCCGCGCCAATCGACGCGGGGCTCGTGAGGCCCACCTGCGCGTTCATGTTGGCGCCGTCCATGTAGACCTGCCCGCCGTGCTCGTGCACGACCGCGCAAATCTCCTTGATCGCGTCCTCGAAGACGCCGTGCGTGGACGGGTAGGTGATCATCAGCGCTGCCAGCTCGCCGGCATGGGCCGCCGCCTTCGCCTTCAGGTCGACCACGTCCACGTTGCCATTGGGCGCCGTCGCCACGACGACCACGCGGAAGCCGGCCATGATGGCCGAGGCCGGGTTCGTGCCGTGCGCCGACGCGGGAATGAGCACCACGTCGCGGTGCCCCTGCCCGCGCGCCTGGTGGTGGGCACGGATGACGGCCAGGCCCGCGAACTCTCCCTGCGCGCCCGAGTTGGGCTGCAGCGAGACCGCGGCAAAGCCGGTGACCTCGCAGAGCGCCGACTCGAGCTCCGCGCAGATCTGCCGGTAGCCCTCGGCCTGGTCCGCCGGGGCGAACGGGTGCATGCGCGCGAAGGCCGGCCACGACACCGGGTACATCTCGGTGGCGGCGTTCAGCTTCATCGTGCACGAGCCGAGCGCAATCATCGACGTGTCGAGCCCCACGTCCTTCCGTTCCAGGCTCCGGATGTAGCGCATCATCTCGGTCTCCGAGCGATGGCTGTTGAACACCGGGTGCGCCAGGAACGCGCTCGTCCGCCGGAGCGGCGCCGGCAGGTCCGCGAGCGGGTCCTCCGGCGTGGCCAGCGGCACGGCGCCCTGCATGTCGGCGGCGAGGGCGAAGGCTTCGACGAGCGCCACGAGGTCCGTCAGGGTGACCGTCTCGTCCAGCGCGATGCCGATGGACGTGTCGCTGACGCGGCGGAGGTTGATATGGTGCGCCGCCGCCCGGTCGTGGATGGCCGCGGCCTGCGCGGCGTCCGCGGTCATGACGCGCAGCGTGTCGAAGTAGTGCGGGTTCTCCTGCGCGTAGCCGAGCTGCTCGAGCGCGCCGGCGAGCGCGTGCGCCAGGGCGTGCACGCGCGACGCGATGGCGCGCAGGCCGTCTGGCCCGTGATACACGGCGTACATCGCCGCCATGTTCGCCAGCAGCGCCTGCGCGGTGCAGATGTTCGACGTGGCCTTCTCCCGGCGGATGTGCTGCTCGCGTGTCTGCAGCGCCATGCGATAGGCCGTGTGGCCCTGCGCGTCCACCGACACGCCGATGACGCGGCCCGGCATGTGCCGGACGTGCTCCTGGCGCGTGGCGAAGAAGGCCGCGTGCGGCCCGCCGTACCCCAGCGGAACGCCGAAGCGCTGCGAGTTGCCGAATACGACATCGGCGCCCATCTCGCCGGGCGGCGTGACGATGGCGAGGGCCAGGAGGTCCGTGGCCACGGCCACCAGCACGCCGGCCTCGTGCGCGCGCGCGATGAACGGCCGCAGGTCGTCCAGGCGCCCGGCCTCGTCTGGATACTGCACGAGGGCGCCGAACACCGGTCCGTCGAACGCCATCTGGTCCGCGGGACCGACGCGCAACTGGATGCCGAGCGGTTCCGCGCGGCTCTGCAGCACGGCGAGCGTCTGCGGGAAGACGCGGTCCGACACCAGGAAGACGCCCGCGTGGTCGCCGAGCTTCTTCCCCTGCACGCGGTGCAGCAGCGTCATCGCCTCGCCCGCCGCCGTTCCCTCGTCCAGCAGCGACGCATTGGCCACCTCCATCGCGGTGAGGTCCGTGACCATCGTCTGGAAGTTGAGGAGCGACTCCAGGCGGCCCTGGGCGATTTCGGCCTGGTACGGTGTGTAGGGCGTGTACCAACCGGGGTTCTCGAAGACCATCCGCCTGATGACGCTCGGCGTGATGGTGTCGTGATAGCCGAGGCCGATGAAGCTGCGGCAGACGCGGTTCTTCGCGGCAATGGAGTCGAGCCTGGCCAGGTACGCCGACTCGCTTTCGGCGGGGGGCAGGGAGAGGGGCGCCGACAGGCGGATGCTGGCCGGGACCGCTTCGTCGATGAGCGCCTCGAGCGAGGCCGCGCCCACGGCCGCCAGCATCGCCTCCCGATCCGCACCCCGCGGGCCGATGTGACGGGGCGCAAACGTGTCGAGCGGATCGAAGGTGCTCACTTGGCCAGCAGCGCCTCGTACGCGGGAGCGTCCATCAGATCACCCGCCTCTCCGGGACTCGAAAGCTTCACCTTCACCATCCAGGTTTCGTGCGGCTTGCTGTTCACGTCCTCGGGCCGATCTTTGAGGCTGGTGTTCACCTCCACGACCTCGCCGCTGACCGGCGCGAACAGTTCGGACACGGCCTTCACCGACTCGATGGTGCCGAACACCTGGCCCGCGGTCAGCGTGGCGCCCACCTCGGGCAGTTCCACGTAGACCACGTCGCCCAGCTGCTGCTGCGCGAAGTCGGTGATGCCGACAGTGCCGGTGTCGCCCTCGAGGCGGATCCACTCGTGCTCTTTCGTGTACTTGAGATCGGTCGGGTAGGACATCGCGGTTCTCGGGTTCTCGGGTTCTCTGGTTCTCGGGTTCTGGGGTTCTCGGGTTCGCCGGTTCTCGGGGTCGTGGGGTCCTGAGTCTTGGGTCTTGGGGGCTTGAGGTCTTGCTCGAGTGGGCTCAGGCCTTCTTCTCGCGTTTGTAGAAGGGCATGGGCACGACCACCGCCTTGCACCGGCGGCCCCGGATGTCGATGTCGAGCGCGGTGCCGGGCGCGGCAAGCGCAGGCGGCACGTAGGCCATACCGATGGCCTTCTTCAGGAACGGGGTCTGCGTGCCGCTGGTGACGACGCCGACCTGCTGGCCGTCGTGGAACACGGCGTGCCCGTGACGCGCGATCGCACGGTCCACCATCTCGAAGCCCACCAGCTTCTTCTCGACGCCGGCGGCCTTCTGCGCGTGCAGCACCTCGCGGCCGAGGAACGCGTCCTTCTTCCAGCCGACGATCCAGCCCAGGTCCGCTTCGATCACCGTGGACGTCTCGTCCATGTCGTTGCCGTAGAGGCGCATCGAGGCCTCGAGGCGCAGCGTATCGCGTGCGCCCAGGCCCGCGGGGACGAGCCCCAGGGGCTTGCCGGCCGCGAGCAACGCGTCCCAGACGCGCGAGCTCATGGCCGCGGGCACCATCACCTCGAAGCCGTCCTCGCCCGTGTAGCCGGTGCGGGACACGGTGGCGCGCACGCCCGCCACCTCGCCGTGCGCGAACCAGTAGTACTTGATGGCGGGCAGGTCTATCGCGGTGAGCGTCTGCAGGATCTCCTGCGCACGCGGCCCCTGGATGGCGATGAGCCCGTAGCGATCGCTGGAATTCACCACCGCGACGTCCGGGACCGCCTCCCTGGCCCGGGCGGTGATCCAGGCCACATCCTTGTCGATGTTACCGGCGTTGATCACGAGCAGGTAATGAGAGGGGCCGAAGCGATAGACGAGCAGGTCGTCCACGAAGGTGCCTTCCGGCGTGGTGAGGGCGGAGTACTGGATCTGCCCTACCTGCAGCTTCGAGGCGTCGTTGCTGGTGATGTGCTGGACGGCCTCGAGCGCGCCCTGCCCGGCGATCTCGACCTCGCCCATGTGGGAGACGTCGAAGAGGCCGGCGGCGGTGCGCACGGCCATGTGCTCGGCGGTGATACCGGAGTACTCGACCGGCATGTCCCAGCCGCCAAAGGGGACCATACGCGCCCCCAGCGCGACGTGTGCCGCGTGCAACGGGGTCTTCTTGAGAGGGGGCTGCTGAGCCGAGTCGGTCATGGGTGTCGGAGGGTCGCGTTCTGGTCGCGAAAAGACACCACACGGTACTATGCCGTCCCCCCGGAATCAAGAATCTCGGGGGGCCCCCGGCCCCTCGCCGCGGGTCGAATTGGCGTGTCGGCCCGGCTCAGCCCTCCTGGCCTGTGCAGGGTTGCGGCAGACGAACGCGCACGAGAGCGTATCGCTGCCGAGCCTCCCGATGAGGGCACGTCGGCCTGCTCAGACGACGGCGCGAACGCGACGGGCGTGAGCACGGCGGCGTGTCTTCGTGATCCAGTTGGTGTGATACCCGATGTCCATCACGAGTCTCCCTGGCAGGACCGAGTCACATCGGCTCTCGGGTGGCCTCGGCCCCTGCCTCCTCGGCCGCTGGCAGTGCCCGGCGGCGCGCGGCCAGCTGGCGTGGGCCGGGGCGGTACGAGAGGTAGGCGTTCAGCGTGTGGTACGAGATGCCCAGCTTGCGGCAGGCCTCGCGCTTGTTCCCCCGGGAGCGCTCGAGCACGAGCCGCGCGTAGCGGCTCCCCCAGGCGCGCATGGTGTGCTCCTCGGCTGCCGACGGCATGAGCACCTCGGCGTACTCGCCCCGCAGGCTCACCGGCAGGTCGTCCAGCCGGATGTGGCGCGACTCGGCGATCGCGACCGCGCCCTCGATCATCCGCTCGAGCTCGCGGACGTTGCCGGGCCAGTCGTAGCTCATGAGCGCGTCGACCGCGGCCGGGGTCATGGTGCAGCGCCCGCGCACGTGGTGACGCGAGAGGAAATACTGCGCGAGCTCGAGGATGTCGCCCTTCCTCACGCGCAGCGGCGCCACCATCACCTCCACGCCGCTCAGGCGGTAGAAGAGATCCGCGCGGAACAGCCCGTGCGTCACGAGCCCGCTGAGGCTGCGGTTGGTCGCGGCCACGATCCGCACGTCCACGCGGCGGCTGCCGTTGCCGCCCACGCGCTCGACGGTGAGGTCCTGGATGGCGCGCAGCAGTTTGGCCTGCGCCGAGAGCGACAGATCCGAGACTTCGTCCAGGAACAGCGTGCCGCCGTCGGCGTGCTCGAACTTGCCGCGGCGGCCCCGGACACCGGTGGCCGTGCGCTCCTCGATGCCGAACAGCTCGGCCTCGAGGAGTGTCTCGACCAGCGCGGCGCAGTTGATGGCCACAAACGGCCCGTGCCGCCTGCGGCTGCACGCGTGGATCTGGCGCGCCACCAGCTCCTTCCCGACGCCGCTCTCGCCCTCGA
>JBFWQE010000023.1:0-49693 GCA_050249615.1 Vicinamibacterales bacterium | reverse complement strand
GAAGTTCCTCTACCTCACCACGAACGTGCGCGACGCGGACAAGGCGCCAGACCCTGGCAACCCGGGGAACGACCCCCGCGTGGGCGCGCTGATCGTGCGCATCGACCTCGACGACCTGGACGACGGCGACTGCAACATCTCGTACCGCTACTGGTACGAGGAGGGGCACCCCTACATCAGCCCTGGGAGGGCTGGAGGGCGACAACCTGCGGATCTACTCGATCGCGGACGGATCGAGGGTACTCGAGAAGAAGGACAAGGACATCAGCAACTACAAGGACATCGACGGCGACTGTCCGCTGCCCGACGGCAACGATCCGTGCGAGGACCAGCACGACGGCCGCATGAGCGGGTTCCGGTCCGGCAGCACCATCGGCTGGCTGTGGATGGGGGACCAGGACCGCCAGTTCCCCTACCCGCACGTGCGGGTCGCGGTGTTCGAGACCGGATCGCTCGACAAGGTGCTCGAACACCAGATCTGGAGCCGCGAGCACGCGTGGAAGCTGCCGTCGGTGGGAGTGAACCAGTCCGGGGATCTCGGCGTGGTGCTCTATGCGATGGGCGGCGGCCGCTACCCAAAGGCGCAAGGCTTCGTCCTCGACAACCCTCGACACTGGAGCAGCATCCAGATGCACGCCATTGCCGAGTCCACGAGCGGCGCCGACGGGTGGGGCCACTACGGCAGCGTGCGCCGCTACGGCAACTGCCCGGACACGTTCCTGGCGTCGGTCTACACGAGCGAAGGCGGGTCGCAGAAGGGACGGCTGGTGTGGTTCGGCAAGGAGAGCGACGGGTGCGCCGATCTCGACATCAGCACGCTGATGGTGCTGCCGGCGACGCTCGAGCGCGGCGCGAAGCTGTCGATGACGCAGGTCACGCGCAACATCGGATCCGCGCCGGCCGGCGCATCGACCACGCGCTACTACCTCTCGCGGGACAGGTCGAAATCGTCGGACGACATCCTGCTGTCGGCGGAGACGCCCATCCCGGCCCTTGTTCGGGGCGGCTCGGTGACCGGGCCGGCCGCGAGCGCGATCATCCCATCCACGGCGTCCGGGGTCTATCACATCCTGGCGTGCGCCGACGATCGCGCCGTGGTCGCCGAGATCACCGATACCAACAACTGCTACGTGGGCGTGCAGTCGGTGACGGTGAAATAGGCCACGGCGAGGGCCGCGGCCGCCTACTTGATCTCCACGATCACGGCCCGCGGGGTGCCGCTGATCGCCTCCTCGGTGTCGACGGTGCCGCGGGGCACGAAACGCGCGTCCTTGCGCTTGAACGTCCGCGTCTCCTCCCGGCCATCCTCGGTGCGGTACCGGATCGTGCCGGGCGCGAAGAAGACCTCCACCGAGTCCTTGTCGTGGATGTGCCGCGCGACGGGCTTGCCCGGGGTCCAGGTGTAGTCCCATTCGATCACGCGCGCGTTGTCGATGGCCGGTGTCACGCCAGGCCGCGGGAACGACGTCGGCAGGCCGGGCCGCGTCACCGGCGGGACCGAGACCTCCTTCAGGTCGATCATCACGGCCTCGCGCTCGGGCGCGTCGCCGAAGCCGATGTGCTCTTCCTTGTGGGTGACGCCCTTGAGCTGGAAATACGGCCGTGGGACGTCGAATGGCTTGATTGGCACGACACTGCCATCCGTGTTCGTCACGCGAATCGGGCCGTACACCGTGTAGACGCCGGCCATGTCGTACTGATGGCGGTGATACGGCTGCGTCACGCCGCGCAGCCACTTGACGTCCCAGACGATGACGCGATCGTTCTCGAAGAGCTTCGTCACGCCGGTGCGCGGGAACGCGTGAGGGTAGGTCTGCGCGGCCACCGCTGCGGCAAGTGGCAGCGCCGCGAGCAGGGAGACGATCACGGGGATGCGCGTCCTGGGCATGTCTCCTCCAGCGTCCCCGGGTGAGGAGCCGGGGCCGCGACAGTATGGCACCGTGATCCGCTATCCTGTTACACGCAATTGCACGCGCGAGCCGGGCTCCAGTCACAAAACGCCGGCTCCCGACTTCTGACCCCTGATCCCTGACCCCTGACTTCTGACTCCCGACTCCAATCCGACCCGATGGCCAAGCGCCCGCCCGAACCCTCGCTCTTCGACGACACCGACGCCACACCCGACACACCGCCACCGCCGCCGACGCCACCCCGCGGCGGCGGGCCGCCCTCGCCGGGTGACGGCTCGTCGGCCGTGGCCCTCCACGAGGCCGCGCAGGTGCGGTACTTGAACTACGCGCTGTCGGTCATCACGTCGCGCGCGCTGCCCGATGTGCGCGATGGGCTCAAGCCCGTCCAGCGCCGCATCCTCTACACGATGTGGCAGCAGAACCTGACGGCCGACGCCAAGCACCGCAAGTGCGCCAAGGTCGTGGGCGACGTGATGGGCAACTACCACCCGCACGGCGACGCCGCCATCTACGAGACGCTCGTCCGCATGGCGCAGCCCTTCTCGCTGCGCTACCCGCTCATCGACGGCTCCGGCAACTTCGGGTCGCTCGACGGCGACGCCGCGGCGGCGATGCGCTACACCGAGTGCCGCCTGGCGCGGCTGTCGGACGAGGTGCTCCAGGAGATCGAGCAGGAGACGGTTCACTTCCGGCCGAACTACGACGGCACGAAGCAGGAGCCGGTGGTGCTGCCCTCGCGCATCCCGAACCTGCTGGTCAACGGCACCACGGGCATCGCGGTGGGCATGGCCACCAACATCCCGCCGCACAACCTGCACGAGGTCTGCACCGCCCTCGTGAAGCTCCTGGACGACCCGGACCTCTCGTCCGTGCAGCTGTGCCGCTGGGTGAAGGGGCCGGACTTCCCGACCGGCGGGCACATCCTCAACTCGCCCGCGGAGCTGAAGGAGATCTACCGCACGGGCTCGGGGTCCGTCCGCATCCGCAGCACCTGGGAGCTGGGCGGGCAGTCGCGCAGCAGCAAGATGCTGTACATCACCAGCGTCCCCTACGGCGTCAACAAGGCGGCCCTCGTGGAGCAGATCGGCGACGTCGTCCTCAGCCGCAAGATGCCGCACCTGGTGGACGTCAAGGATCTCTCGACCGACGACGTGCGGATCGAGCTCGAGCTGAAAGGGGGCGCCGACGAGAACCTGGTGATGGCGTACCTCTTCAAGCACACGTCGCTCCAGACGACCTTCGCGGTGAACCTGACCTGCCTGGTGCCCACCGAGAACCCCGAGGTGGGCCGTCCCGAGCGGCTGGACCTGAAGCAGATGCTCTGGCACTTCCTCCACTTCCGACTGGACGTGGTGACCAGCCGCCTGGAGCACGAGCTGGCGCAGCTCGAGAGGCGCATCCACATCCTCGAGGGCTTCGAGAAGGTCTTCGACGCGCTCGACGAGATCATCCGCATCATCCGCAAGTCGGACGGCAAGGCCGACGCGGCCGAGAAGATCGTCAAGCGATTCGAGCTCGACGCCGAGCAGACCGACGCCATCCTCGAGCTGAAGCTCTACCGGCTGGCGCGGCTCGAGATCCTCGTCATCCAGAACGAGCTCGGCGACAAGCGGAAGCGCGCGCGGCAGATCCGCGCGCTGCTCGGGGACGAGGGCAGCCGCTGGACGCTCGTGCGCGACGAGATCGCCGAGATCCAGAAGAAGTACGGCGACCCGAAGATCGATCCACGCCGGACGAAGATCGAAGAGGCCGAGGAGGTCGAGTACTCCGCCGACGCCTTCATCGTCGAAGAGGACAACGTCGTCATCGTGTCGCGAGACGGGTGGGTGAAGCGGCAGAAGGAAGTGAAGGATCTCTCGACGACGCGCCTGCGCGAGGGCGATGCGGTGCTGGCGGCGCTGGCGGGCAGCACGCGGGCGACGGTGGTGTTCTTCTCGAACTTCGGATCCGCCTACACGTGCCGCGTCGTGGACGTGCCGGCGTCCACCGGGTACGGCGAGCCCATCCAGAAGCTGTTCAAGTTCAAGGACGGCGAGCGCGTGATTGCGGCGTTCAGCCTCGACCCGCGGGTTCGCGGCGACATCGGCTCTGCCTCCGCTGAAGCTTCGGCGGACCAGGCGCCGGCGGAAGCCGAGGCGCCACCCGTGCACGCGCTGGCCGTGACGAGCGACGGCTACAGCCTCCGCTTCTCGCTCGCCGGCTTCGTGGAGCCGAGCACGCGGTCCGGGCGGCGCTACGCGCGCGTGCCGGACGGCGCGGAGGTGGTGGCCGTGGCGCGCACCACGGGCGAGGAAACGGTGATTGCCGCGACGAAGGACGCGCGGGCCATGCTGTGCCCGGCGGAGGAGATCAACTTCCTGTCCGGCCCGGGCCGAGGCGTCATCCTCATCAAGCTGCAGGACGACGATCGGGTGCTGGGGGCGATCGTCTCCACCGGCGATCGCGACCTGATGACGGTGGAGACCTCGCGGGGCAGCGAGCAGACCATCAGCACCGCGAAATACGAGGTGACGGGACGCGGCGGCCGGGGCCGCGAACTGATGCAGCGGGGCGGCTTCACGCGGGTCGTCCCCGGCGAGGTGCCGCTGCCGGTGCTCGGCGAGAGCTGAGCGCCCGGGCAAGGAAGCCACGAAGGCGCGAAGCACACACGAAGCAGCACGCTGGTGGGACACGAGTCCCGCCAGACTGACGGGCCACGCGCGTCGTCCAAAGTCGAAAGGGATGCTGCTCGGTTCCTTGCGCACTGACCGCGGCCGGGCCCGCGTCCTGCTGTGGGTGTTCGTCGTCATTGCCGGCATCACGACGGCGTGGCTCGCGCGCCAGGGCTACGTCGTCCACGAGCTGACGCGCGGCGTGGGCGATACCTGGTTCCACACCGCCGACGGCCGGCCGTGGTTCCGGCTCGACGAGCAGCGGCACGACGTGCCGATGACGGCCATCTCGCCGCACCTCCAGCACGCCTTCGTGGCGGTCGAGGATCACCGTTTCTTCCGGCATCCTGGCGTGGATCCGATCGCGCTGGCGCGGGCGGCGTACCGCAACGTGCGCGAGCCCGGCACGGTGGAGGGCGGCAGCACCATCACGCAGCAGCTCGCGCGCACGCTCTTCCTGTCGAATCGCAGGAGCTACCTGCGGAAGGCGCGCGAGGCGGTGCTGTCCGTCCTGATCGAGGCGCAGCTCACCAAGGAGCAGATTCTCGAGCTGTACCTCAATCGGATCTACCTGAGCGCGGGCATCTACGGCGTCGAGGCCATGTCGCGCCGCGTCTTCGGCAAGCCGGCCCGGGACCTCTCGATTGCGGAAAGCGCCCTCATCGCCGGGCTCGCCCGGGCGCCGGCGGCGCTGTCACCCTGGTCGAACCCGGACGGCGCCATCGCGCGGAGCCACGTGGTGCTGGCGCGCATGCGTGACGCCGGTTACATCACCCAGTCCGAAGAGCGAGAGGCCAGGCGCGCGCGACTCCGCGTGCGGGCGTACCGCAGCGATGGCGATGCCCGGCACGGCTATGCGAAGGCCTATCTGCGCCAGCGGTTCCGGGACACGTTCGGCGGCGACCATCCGCCCGACTGGCGAGTGGAGACGACGTTCGTGGCCGCGCTCCAGGATGCCGCCGAGGGCGCCGTGGAGAGGGGCCTCGCGAGGTTCGGCAAGCCCGAGCTGCAGGCGGCGCTCGTCGCCATGGATCCGCACACCGGCGACGTGCTGGCACTCGTGGGCGGGCGCGATTACCGCCGGTCGGCATTCAACCGCGCCAGCCGGAGCCGCCGCCAGCCGGGATCCGCCTTCAAGCCGTTCGTGTTCGCCGCGGCCCTCGAGCGCGGCCTGTCACCCGTTTCGGTGCTGGACGGCCTGGACCGCATTGCCCCGCAGGGGCCGGACGAGTGGACGCCGCGCAACGTCAGAGACGATGGGCCCGACGCGCTGACCGTGCGCGCGGCGCTGATGGAGTCGGACAACCGCGCGGCGACGCTGCTCCAGCAGCGCGTGGGGGCGCGACGGGTGCTGAGCCTCGCGTCGCGCGCCGGGCTCGACGATCTGCCGGACGTGCCGTCGCTGGCGCTCGGGACCGGGCTCGTGACCCCGCTGGCCATGACCGCCGCGTTCTCGATGTTTCCCAATGGCGGGCTGGCCGTGCGGCCGCGCGACATCCTCCGCGTCATCGATGCCGACGGCGCCCCGGCCCTGCAGCAGGGCGTGGAGACCGAGCGTGTCCTGTCGCCCGAGGTGGCGTTCCAGATGGTCTCCATGCTCGGGGACGTGGTGGATCGCGGGACGGGAGCGGCCGCGCGCCGCCTCGGCGTGCGGTTCCCGATTGCCGGAAAGACGGGCACCACGGACGATTTCAAGGACGCGTGGTTCGTCGGCTTCTCGCCGTCGCTCGTGGTGGGCGTGTGGGTCGGTTTCGACCAGCCGGCGACGATTGGGCGCGACGCGTTCGGATCGCGCTACGCGCTGCCCATCTGGGCCGACTTCATGCAACGCGCGGTGCGCCTGCGCCCCGCGGGCACGTTCGAGCGGCCCGCGCGCCTGCACGACGAAACGCTGTGCGCCATCAGCTACCGCCGGCCGGTGGAGGGGTGTCCTCTCTACACCGAGTACTTCAAGGAAGGCGACCAGGTCCCCGAGCGCCTGTGCACGCTGCACCGGGGCACGATGCGGCAGCGGGTGGCGCGCACGGTGCAGGGATGGATCACGGAAGCCGGCCGCCGCGTCCGGGCGATCTTCCGCTGAGCCTGCGACCCGGCGACCGAGGATCGCGGACGGGATCACCCCAGCGCCCGCTCGAACGCTCCCGCCAGTTCGGCGCCCGTGGTGCGGTTCCAGGTCTCGTTCACGCCCAGCATGACGACGCCTGCGGGCGTGGCGCCGGGCAGCCGGACGCCGCGCTCGGCCAGCGTTCGGGAGACCGCCCTGACATCGACGCCCCTCAACGTGACCCGCGCGAGGTTGGTGCCGTCGGGAATGCGCTCCACGCTCACCATCGGGTGCCGCGCGATCGCCGTGTAGAAATCCTCGGACACGCGCACCGCGCTCCTCAGGCGATCGATGAAGCCGTCCAGGTAGTGCCGCGCCACCAGCGCTGCCGGCCACCCCGCCCACAGGTTGCCGCCGAACATGCGGCGCGCGTGGAACATGCCGTCGAGCACGCGCTTCGGCCCGGCCAGGATGGCGCCGATGCCGCTGTTGAAGCACTTCCACAGCGACACGTACACGGTGTCGAAGGGCGCTGCATACTCCGCGGGCGAGATTCCGGTGTAGGCCGACGCGATGAAGAGCCGCGCCCCGTCGAGGTGCGTCCCGATGCCGCGCTCGCGGGCGAAGGCGGCGATGCGCTTCGCCTCGTCCCAGTCGAACATCCGGCCCGCCAGGCGCCGGATCGGGCTCTCGATGAGGATGGCGCCCACGTCGGTCGCCACGCGGCCGCCCGCGGTGCGGGCGAGCACGGCCTCGACGTCCGCGCGCGTGAACGTGGCGGCGCCGGGCGCGAGGGGCATCAGCGTCAGGCCGGACAGTGCCTGGCACGCGTCGCCCGTGTCGTTGTAGACGTGGCTCATCTCGGGCACGATGACGCGCCGCTTCGACCCGGCCAGGGCACGAAGGGCCAGGTGGTTGGCCAGCGTTCCCGAGGGCATGAAGACGGCCGTCTCCTTGCCCAGCAGCGCCGCCCAGTGCTGCTCGAAGCGCTCCACCTCGCCACCGAGCAGGTAGTTGTCTTCCTGGACGTCGATCTTCCGGCTCAACTCGCCGAGGAGCGTGGCGTAGTCGCGCGGCGAGAGGCCGATGCCGTCGCCCGAGAGATACACGGTGTGATCCGGCCCGGCATCGGGCGCCCCGGCCTGCGCGGTCGCCGACGGCGCCAGCCAGCCCGCACCCGCCGTTGCGCCAACCGCCTGCACGAACCCGCGTCTCGAGACTGGTTGCATGGCTCCTCCCACCGCTGCTCACCGTGCGCCGGGATCACGAGAACGTGTTCGTGCTTCGTGGCCGTCGTGTCCTTCGTGTTCCCGTGGCACGCTACTGCACCGGCGCGCGGATGCCGCGCCCCGGACGTGCCTCGGTCAGCGCTCCGTTGTCCACGACGAGCTGGCCGTTCACGATCACCCACGGAATGCCCGCTGACGGGATGGCCCCGTCCTCGTAGGTGGCCCGGTCAATCACCGTGTCCGGATCGAAGATCGTCAGGTCCGCATCGGCGCCCGCCTTCAGGCGGCCCTTCGACGCCATGGCGGGGACGCGGCGCTCGAGGCGGCGCGCGGGATCGAGCGTCATGCGCTGGAGCGCGTCCATCAGCGGTACGGCCTTCTCCTCGCGCACGTACTTGCCCAGCACCTTGGCGTAGCTGCCCGACGTGCGCGGGTGGCCCCGCCCGTTCTCGATGAACCCGTCGCTCGCGATCATGGACAGCGGGCTGGTGATGGCCTTGCGTGTCTGTTCCTCGGACCGGCCGTGGATGATCACCGTGCCTCCCGCGGCGCGGGCCTTCTCGAAAGTGGCGCGGGTGAGGCGCTCCCCGGTCGAGACGAGCTGGTGCAGCGCGAAGCGATCGTCGGGCCACGTCCGCCAGTCGTCGAAGAGCGCGGACTGGATCTCGGTCATGCCGGCCCCGTAGGGGTAGGCCTCGGTGGTGACGTCCTGGCCCGCGTCGCGCGCCGCCTGGATGGCGGCGAGGAACGTCTCGATGTCGTCGCCGGCCACCGAGTTCACGTGGACGATGTGAAGCGAGGCGCCGGCCGCCTTCGCGGCTGCGATGGTCTCCTTCAGCCCCTCGACGCCGCCGCGAATGTGGATGTGCGCGGACAGCCCGGCTTCGCCCGCCACGCGGAACATCCGCTCGAACTCCGCGATGGGCGCGCCCGGCGTGTAGGCGCTGCCGAAGCCCATGGCGACGGCGCCCTGCCTGATGCCCTCGCGCAGGATGGCTTCCATCGCCTTCAGCTGCTGTTCGTTCGCCGACCCGCTGCCGCCGACGCCGGCCGGGAGCAGCCCCTGGCCCGGGTCGCCCAGCACCTTCATCCGCGCCGGGATGTGCCCGATGGACACGCCGTGGTTCACGCGCTGTCCGGCCTCGCGGGCGGCATACCACGCGGCGACGTCGCCGGTTCCCACCTCGAGCTCGAACGCCGAGGTGACGCCGTCGCGCACCATCATCGCGTAGGACTCGTCCTGCTGCCCGTGCTCGTGCAGGTCGATGAAGCCTGGCGCCACCACGTGGCCCGTGGCGTCGATGGTCCGGACGCCCTGCAGCGGTGTCTCCGAGATGGCGGCGATGCGGCCGCCCGTGATGCCGACGTGCCGCGTGGCGTCCAGGCGCGACTCGGGATCCATCACGCGGCCGTTGGCGATCACCAGGTCGTACCGCGGCGCTTCGGCCGGCGGCCCGCCGCACGCTGCCGCAAGCCCGGCCAGCATCGTCACCATCCACCACGCCTGGGGAATCCTGCGCCGCGTCATGCCGCTCCTCGAGTCACGGTCCGATTCGCGAACGAGCCCGAACACACGAAGAACACGAAGCACACGAAGGAAGACACGAAGAAAGCGCAGGGGCACGGTGCAGGTTGCCGCCTTCCGCCACCCCTGTCACCTTCGTGCCGTGCTTCGTGCCCTTCGTGTCCTTCGTGTTCCCGTGACTCCTTACCGCTTGGCGATGTTCAGCTCGCCCAGCTTCTTCACCATGTCCGGCCCCGCGGTGGAGGGGGACACCGTCTTTTCGATGTGGAGGATCTTGCCGTCCGGGTCGATGTAGAACGTCCAGCGTCGCGCGACGCCGGCCGGCCCGAGCACGCCGTACGCGTTGGCGACGGCCTTCGAGACGTCGCTCAGGATCGGGTAATCGGCCTCGTGCATCTGCGAGAACTTGGTGTTGTCCTCGAGGGTGTCGACGCTGATCATGTAATAGTCGACGTTGTACTGCCGGATGAGATCGCCGCTCTCACGGAGCGACTTGCACTCGGCCGTTCAACCACCGGTGAACGCCTTCGGGAACCAGGCCAGCACGACGGCCCGCTTCCCCTTCGAATCGGCGAGACTGTGGGTCTTCCCGTCCGATCCCGGCAGCGAGAACGCCGGTGCGGCGTCTCCCACCTTGAGCTCGACCGCGGGAGCCTGAGCGCGTCCGGCTGAGCCGGACATCACCCCAAGCGCCGCGGCGAGCCCCAGACTGACCAGGGACTTCACGCGCATGAACAGATCCTCCACTGGCGGATGCTAGCACGAGGTCTGCCCGCAGGGAGGTCTGCCTGTAAGATCGGGACGTGGGGAGGCAAATGCGCCGGACATTCGTCGTCCTGGCCGCAGGAGCGGTCGCGCTCGCGCTCGTCCTCGTCGCCCTTCTCCACACCCCGGTCGCCCGCTCACGCATCTTCGCCTGGGTGACCGGAATGCTCGACCGCAGCTATGGCCTCGTCCTGACGGCCGACACCTTCCGCTACAACCTCTTCACCGGTGGAGCCACCCTCACCAACGTCCGCCTGGCCGCGAAGGGCCACGAGGCGCGGCCGTTCTTCACGGCCGCCCGGGTGGACGCCGACCTGCCGCTCGCAGCCTACGCCGGCTCCCTCGTTCTGGACGACGTGGTGGTGGAGGGCGGACGGGTGGAGATGCTCACCGACGCCGACGGCGTGTCGAACATGCCCGGCGGCGGGGCGGACGAGCCGCCGCCCGCCACCCCGCGCTCGCTGGCGCTGCGCGGGCTGCACCTCACCGGCTTCGCGTTCCTGTACGACGACCAATCCAGCCCGCTCCGCATTGCCGCTGAAGGCATCGACGCCGCTCTCGGCCGGGGCGACCGTCGCATGGTCGGTGAGATCTCGGGGCCCTTGGCCGTGCGCGGCGGCGTGGACGTGCAGCTGGGTGAGCGCGCCCTGCGGGTCGATCCCATCGACTCGCGGATTGCCTTCGACGGCAGCGCGGTCTCGATACAGGAACTGCCGCTTTCTCTACATCTGTCACGGGGACTGTCCTCGCTGTCCGCCCTTGGGACGCTCAGCGTTGCCGGGCGGGTGACCCGCGTGCTCGACGCGCCCGCGCTGGAGCTGACCTTCGACGGCCAGGTGGATACGGCGTCCGCCGCCACGTGGGCGCCGCCGCCGATGCCGGTGGCCGGCGTTGCGAGAGTGAAGGGATCGGTCACCGGCGCGGCCGGTTCGCCGGAGACGGTCGTGCGGGTCGACGCCGAAGCGCTGAGCGTGGGCGCCGAGCGCGACCTGACGGCCAGCGTCGAGCTCGTCGTGGACACCGCGCGCGTTACCGGCAACCGCGTCATCGCCTCGCCCGCGAGCGGCGGCCAGGTGGATGCGGCGTTCGACGTGCCGTTCGACGAGGAGCCGCTCACGGCCAACGCCACGTGGCAGGGCGTGGACGCCCGCGTGTTCATGCGCCTGGCGGACGTCGAGTCGCGGCCCATCGGCGCCCGACTCGACGGACAGGCGCGCTTTCAGAGCGGCCCCGACCGCCTGCTCGACGTGAGAGCTGACCTCGATGCCATCCGCGAACGCGGCGTGACCCCGCTCGATGGCCGAATCGAGATGGCCGTGCGCGGCGAGCGGTGGACGCTGCAGCACGTCGTCACGACGGCGGGCATCTCGGCGAGCGGCACCGCCGAGGGAAGGCTCGATGCCGACGCGGTGATGAACTCGACGCTCGCGGGCCCGGTGAAGGTCACGATCTCGAGCCTCGGGGAAGCGGGCGACAGCCTCGCGCCGCACGGCATCGCATTGCCAGACGCCGTGCGCGGCATCACCGGCGCCATCGACGCGGACGTGACGCTGGCGGGCACCCTGGCGGCACCGAGCGCCACCATCGAGACGCGGGCGCCCGAGCTGGCGCTGCCCGGCATTGGCCCGGCGGCCGTGACCGCCACGATCGACGCAGACCCATCGCGCGTGGTCGTTGCGCCGCTGCGCCTGGCGCGCGGCGGCACCGAGGCCACCGGTGAGGTGACCATCGACCTGGAAAGGCGCGCCCTTGCCGGCGCGCTGCATGCGCAGGTCCCCGACGCCCGCGAGTTGCAGGACGCGGTGCCCGAGGAGTGGCGCGCGTCCGGTGCGCTCGCGGCGGAGGCGGTCATCGGGGGCACCTTCGACGCGCCGCGGGTGGACGTCACGATCACGAGCCCGGGGCTGGAGGTGGCCGGCGAGACGCTCGAGAGCCTCGACGGCCGCGCGCGGATCACGGAGAACGGCGTCGAGGTGTCGTCGCTCTCCGTCCGCCAGGGCGCCGGCGCCGTGCGCGCATCAGGGCGCTACGGCTTCGATCGCGCCTACGCGCTGGACCTCGAGGTCGCAGACCTCGTCTGGAGCCGCGCGCTCGTGGGCGAGGCCGAAACCACCGCCTTCGTGAACGGACGGTTCACCGGCACCGGAACCGTGGACCGCCCGCAGGGGAGCGGGCAGTTCCGCTTCATGCTCGCCGGCGGCGTGGCCGGCGACCTCATCGGGACCGGCACCGTGGACGTGGCGCTCAACGGCGATCACGGGCGCGTCGCAGCGCTCGTCCCCTCGCTCGGGGCGTTCGCGCACGGGACCATCGCGCTGGCGGCGCCGTACGACTACCGCGCGGTCGCCGTGCTGAATCGCGTGGACCTGGCGACGGCCTCCCCGCTCATCGGGGCCGCGCCGGGTGCGCTGACGGGCCAGGTGAGCCTCACCGCCGCGGCCCACGGCGCGGTCGCGGGAAACGCGGCGCCCCCCAACGTGGCCGCCAACATCCAGGCCATCGACGCGCTCGTGGCCGGCGTGCCCCTCACGCTCACCACCCCGGCCGCCATCACGTGGCAGCCCGGGGATCTCGTGGTCCGGGACTTCACGGCGCGCCTCGGGAGCGGGACGCTTTCGGCGTCCGGGGAGCGCACCGGCCGCGACAACACGGTCTTCAACGCCTCGTTCCGCGGCGAGCTGTCCGAGGCGATGACCGCCGCCAGGGCGTTCGGCTTCGAGACCGACATCGCGGCCAGCGGGCCCCTCGCGCTGGATCTCTACGCCACCGGTCGCCCGGGGGACCTCATCGCCAGCGTGGACCTCGCGGGCGGACGCGTCGAGTTCGGCCCGGCCGCCGTGCTGTCGGACCTGGACGTGAACGCCAACCTCACGGGCGAGGCCCTCACCCTCTACGCATTGAGCGCCCAGGTGGCGGCCGGGAAGGCCAGCGGCCGCTTCGCGGCCAAGGGCAACGCCACCATCCCCGGCCTGGACCCGATGCGCGCCGCCGGGGCCTTCGTCGTGGACACGGCCGCGTTCGACACCGCCGGCATCGACGTCACGCAGGCGCGGCCTTCCACCATCTCGATCAGCAACGGCATCGTCCACATGGACGATGTGGTGTGGCAGGCGGCGGGGAGCCGGATGGCGCTCGGGGGCAGCGTGGACCTGACGAAGGACGAGGCCGCCGTGGACCTGAGCGTCACGGGTGTGGCGGTGCTGCGTGTCCTGTCGGCCTTCGTGCCGACGATGGCCTTCGACGGCACGGCCGACGTGGACGTGCGCGTGCAGGGCACGGCCGCGAACCCCGTGCTGACGGGCCGGATGCAGTTGAACGACGCCGAGATGGCCCTTTCCTCGCCGCGCCTCGTGGTGTCGGAGCTCTCGGGGCCGATCGCGCTGGCGGGCGACCGCATCGAGCTGCGCGGCCTGACCGGCACGGCCAATGGAGGCACGCTGGTCACCGACGGCGGCGTGGTGCTGAAGGGGACAGAGATCGCCGATGCGGAGATCGCCGTGCAGATCGCCGGCATGGCTGTCGAGTACCCGCGCGGCCTGCGCAGCGAGATCGACGCGCTGGTGACCTACAGCATCGAGGAGGCAGGCCCGCAGGTCGTGGGCGACGTCCGCGTGCTGCGCAGCTCGTACACCGCGCCCATCAGCCTGGCTGCCCTGGCCACGGCCACGACGACACGCACGCCGGCCGCGCGGTCGGCCCTCGACGACATCCGGCTGAACGTCGCCGTGACGACCGTCGAGGACATGCGCGTCGACAACAACTACGGCCGCTTCGAGGGCGGCGCGCAGGTGCGGCTCGTGGGCACGGTGGGCGAGCCCGGCCTGACGGGCCGGGCCACGCTGCGCGAGGGCGGCACGGTGTACGCGGCGGGTCGCACGTTCACGATCACCCGCGGGAACATCTCGTTCACGAACCTCGAGCGCATCGAGCCGGACCTCGACATCCAGGCCCAGACGCGCGTCAGCGGCCAGGGCGAGGTGACGCTCACCGTGCAAGGCACGCCGCAGCAGATGTCGGTGGACCTCTCGTCCAGCGAGCAGGGGAGCCGCGAGGAGATCGCCACGGCGCTCTTCGGCGGCGGCGTCACGACCGGCAACGCCTTCACGCTGCTCTCGGGCGAGCTGCTCGGCGTCACGGGCCAGCGCCTCGGCCTGGACGCGCTGCGCCTCGATGTCGGCGGGTCGCCGGACGAGTTCCGCGAGGATCCCGGGCAGCTCCAGCAGGATCTCGACGACCCGGTGACCCGCCTCACGCTGTCGAAGCGGATCCGCGACAACGTCGAGTTCACGGTGTCGCAGAACCTGCGTGAGAACGGCAGGGCCACCTTCGTGGTCAGCTACTTCCCCATTGGCAACTTCGAGGTGCGGGCCGTCTCCCGCGACAACTCGAGCTTCGGCCTCGGCCTGCGGCACCAGGTCACGTTTGGCGGCACGGGTGTGGCGCGCCCCGAGGTCGTCCGTGCCGAGGTGCGCGTTGCCCGCGTCGAGTTCGAGGGGGAGCTCGCCCCGTTCACCGAAAGCGGCCTGCGCGAGATGATTCGCGTTCGTGCGGGCGAGGCGTTCAGCTTCTACGACTGGCAGCGCGATCTCGATCGCCTGACGGCGGCCTACGTGGACGGCGGGTACTTCGAGGCCCGGGTGCGCGGGCGACGGGTCGATCTGCCGGATGGCTCGATTGCCGTGGTGTACGCGGTGAGCCGGGGGCCCGCCACGCGGATCGTCGTCGAGGGAGCGCCGATCCCAGATGGCGAGATCGAGGCCATAACAGAGGCCTGGACCCGTGCCGTCTTCGATCGCTTCCTCGTCCAGGATGCGGAGAATCGGCTGCGCCGCTACCTGCTCGCGTCGGGATATGTCGACGGACATGTCCGGGGTTCGGTGGAGGTGGCCGGTGACACCAAGACCCTGCAGCTGACCATCACTCGAGGCGCTCGCGCCGAGCGCCGCGGCTTCCGCTTTCGGGGCAACGACGAGGTCTCGTCGAGCGAGCTCGAGGCCGTGCTCGTGCAGTCGGGCCTGGAGCTGGAGGCCTGGATCGATCCCGACGCGGCGGCTCGCGCTCTGTCCGACTTCTACCGGGACGAGGGCTTCCTCCGGGCCCGCGTCGAGGTCCCAGCCGGGCCGGAGGAGAGCCGGCCCGGCGAGCTGACGTTCGAGATCGTGGAGGGGCCGCGGGCCGCGGTGGGCGAAGTGCACCTCGAAGGCGTGTCGGACGCGGAGCGGCCGTACGTCGAACGCGCCATCGACATCGCGCCAGGCGAGCCGTACACGGCGATCGGCCTCGACGCGGCGCGCGACCGGGTGGCGCGCCACTATCGCCAGCACGGCTTCAACAACGTGCAGGTGACCGCGGCGGCGACGCCTGCCCCTGACGACACGAGCGTGTCGCTCGCGTTCACCGTCGCCGAAGGCCCGCGCCAGGTGCTGCGCGAGGTGGTCACCACCGGCGCCACGCGCACGCGCGAGGGCATTGTCGATCGCGCGCTGCGGCTGCGCGTCGGGGAGCCGGTCAACCTCGAGGAATGGTCGATGGCCCGCAAGCGGTTGTTCGACACCAACGTGTTTCGCGCGGTGGACATCCAGGCCGTCCCCCTGGGTGAGCCCGAGGGCGGCGAGCAGGATGTGCGGGCGGTGGTCACGGTGGAGGAGTACCCGCACTGGCGGCTCCGCTACGGCGTGCAGGGCGTGCGCGAGCGCACCGACCCGCTCGAGGGCGAGGAGGAAGGCCGGCTCTCGACCAGGTTCGGTGCGATTGCGGAGCTCCGGAACCAGAACCTGTTCGGCCGCGCGGTCACCGCCGGGGTGGCAGGGCTTGTCGAGAAGGACTTCCAGCGCGGGAACGTCTTCCTCTCGAACGCCAGCTTCTTTGGCTTGCCGGTCCGTTCAACCGTGTCCGGCTATCTCAGCCGCGAGGACGTCCAGTATCCCTCCGCTCCGCTCTACGTCACCGACGACGTGGGCATCAGCTTCGAGCAGCGGTGGCGGCGCAGGCGTGGTCTGGAGGTGACCTACGGGTACCGGTTCAGGCGTAACCACACGTACGAGGCGAACCCCGACCCACAGGACTTCGAGCCGTTCAACCAGGTCCTGAACCTCGGCAAGTTGACCTCAGCCGCGCTGTTCGACCGCCGCGACGACCCGGTCAACTCGCAGCGGGGGACCTTCTCGTCCGTCTCGTACGAGCACAGCGCGTCTGCCCTCGGGGCGGACGTCAGCTTCGGCAGGGTCCTGGCACAGCAGTACTTGTTCGTGCCGCTCGGGAGGATCGTCCTCGCATCGCGTGTCGTGGCGGGGCGCGCCTTCGGGGACGACGACCCGCCGTTGTCGGATCGCTTCTACGCCGGCGGCGGGAACAGCGTCCGCGGGTACAAGGAAGACGGGCTGGGGCCCGAGGACATCTTTCTCCGGCTGCCCGTCGGCGGGACTCGGCTGCTCGTGCTGAACCAGGAGGTGCGGTTCCCGATTTACCGCTGGGTGCGCGGTGTCGGGTTCCTCGATGCGGGCAAGGTCGTCTTCCCGGGAGCGCCGGGCTCGGACAGCGACCTGAAGGTTGGCTACGGCGCCGGCTTGCGAATCGACTCGCCAGTGGGGCTGCTTCGACTGGACTTCGGCATTCCCGGATCGACCCTCAGCACCTCCAGCCGCCGCGCGAACGCGTTCGGCAGCGGCCGGTGGTACTTCGGGATCGGCCACATCTTCTAAGGTGCGTTACTTCCGCATCGCCCGCATGACCGCCATGACCGCCCCGCGGTCCGGCGACTCGGGGGCGAGGCGCAGGAAGTAGGTGTAGTGCTCGGACGCCTTCGACAGGTTGTGCAGCTTCTGGAACGCCTGCCCGGCGTAGTAGTGCGCGTAGGCGAAGTCGGGCTTGAGCTCGGTGGCCCGGGCTAACGCCTGCGAGGCCAGGCCGTAGTCGTCAGCGCCCAGGGCGGACACCCCGAGCTGGTACTGGAGATAGGGATGGTCCGGAGACATCGCGATGGCCCGCTGCGCCGCGGCGATGGCTTCGCCGTAGTTCCGGTCCAGCATCGCCACGCCCGAAGCGCCAACCTCGCCCCAGGCGCCGCCCTGCTCCTGCAGGCGGCGGAATTCAGCGGATGAGGCGGCGCCGTTCTCCATCTTGAGGAACGCGAGCGCCGCCCAGTAGGTGTCTTCCGGCGTGGCCGCGCGCCCTTCGGCGGCGCGATCGACTACGGCCTGGTACTGGCCGGTCTCGTAGAGCTGCTGCGTCGAAGGTTCCTGCGCCGACAGGCCCACGGACAGGACGACGAGACAGACGGCCGACCACTGTGCGAGACGAAGTACCGGCATGATGAACCTCTCTGCCGGCGAGGGTGCAATGACCGTGCCGGCCAGCGCCGTCAGTTATACTGGGTCGGCCCCGTGAAGCAGCCCGGGTCGAGTCCCTTTTCCTACAGTCCCTGTGTCACCGGCTTCCCATGCGGCCCGGCCTTCCGGCCCCCCCGGTCCGGTCGAGCCCGCCAGCGCCTCCCGCGCGCGGCCCTGGATCCTCCTGCTCCTCGTGGGCGTGGGCATCCTGGTGGTGCCCCTGTCTCTCAGGCCGCTGAACCGCGCGGTCGTTGGCGACCTGCCGCCGCTCGGCTACCTCCCCTCCCTCGAAATTAGACGTCCCCACCAGGCGTTCCGTGCCGAAACGATTGATGAGCTGCGGCGGGGCAATCCGGCGTGGGTGTTCATCGGCGACTCGATGATGGGGACGCGGATCGACCCGGACCACCTGGGGCGCATCTCCACCACCGGCGACGAGCTCGTGGCGTTTCTCTACCATGCGGCCACCGGGCCCGCGTGGTGGTACCTCGCGTTCAAGAACCAGCTGGTGCCGAGCGGCGCGCGGCCGCGCATGACGTTCATCTTCTTCCGCGACACGAACCTCACCGACACGATGTTCCGCCTGGAGGGGCAGTACGGCCGCGCCCTGGACGAGGTGGCCACCGGGCGGGAGCCGGAGCTCGATCGCCTCGTGGCCGCGCACCGCAAGGGCGACTGGTATCGCACGCACCGCGTGGTGGCGAACGCCTACCAGACCGACGTTGCCACCGCGTGGATGGAACCGGCCATCCGCCGCTGGTGGGTGCGGCGCCAGTTCCCGGCGCCCGGCGCGGCGGAGGCCTTCGAGTGGAGCGTGGACCAGATCTTCTCGGTGGACACGCTCCGCCACGACGTGGGCGCGGACTTCGCGGGTTCGGACACGAGCGGCGAGCCCGACTTCCACCGCGACCTTCCCACCTCGGTCCTTCCGCTGATCATGACCCTGTCCCGCGAGCACGGCCTGCCCGTCTGCTTCGTCCGCGTGCAGCGGCGGCCGGTGGGCAACCGCCCGCCGGAGCAGTCCCCGGAGCTCCTGCGCTACGTGGCCGACCTGAAGGCGTGGCTCGAGTCGAACGGTGCGCTCTTCCACGACGATACCGGGGATCCCGAGATGACGCTGGATCTCTATCGTGACGGCGACCACGTGAACGATCGCCGCCGCTACACGGAGATCTTCCGGAAGCGGCTCGATCCGCTGTTCCGATGATCTTCCACAGCCTCGATTTCCTCGTCTTCTTCGCGGTCGTCGTCTCGATCTACTGGCGGCTCTCGCACCGCTGGCAGAACATCTGGCTTCTCGGCGCGAGCTACGTGTTCTACGGGTGGGTGCATCCCTGGTTCGTCATCCTGATGCTGGTGTCCACCACGGTGGATTACTGGGCGGCGCAGCGGATGGAGGAGGACCCCGGGCGGAAGAAGGCGTACCTCTACGCGAGCCTCACGGCGAACCTCGGGATGCTCGGGGTGTTCAAGTACTACAACTTCTTCGTCGAGAACGTGCGCGAGGTGCTCGCCAGCCTCGGCCTCAGCGTGTCGCCGCCGGTCCTGGAGCTCGTGCTCCCTGCGGGTATCTCGTTCTACACGTTCCAGGCCCTCAGCTACACCGTGGAGGTCTACTGGGGGCACATGAAAGCGCGCCGGAACCCGGTGGACTTCGCGCTCTTCGTGGCGTTCTTCCCGCACCTCGTGGCCGGGCCCATCATGCGGGCGATGAACCTGCTCGTGCAGGTCGAGCAGCCCCGGACCTGGAACACCGACCGGGCCCGCAACGCGGTGCTGCTCATCGTCTGGGGCTTCGTCAAGAAGCTGGTGGTGGCCGACAACGTGGGCGTGATCGCCAACCGCGTGTTCAGCCACCAGGATCCGTCATTCGAGATGCTGTGGGCGGGTGTGTTCGCCTTCGGCCTGCAGATCTACGCGGACTTCTCGGCCTACTCGGACATTGCGCGCGGCACGGCCCGGTGGTTCGGCTTCGAGCTGATCCTGAACTTCAACCACCCCTACATCGCCCACAGCCCGACCGACTTCTGGCACCGGTGGCACATCTCGCTCTCGACGTGGTTCCGCGACTTCGTCTACATCCCGCTGGGCGGGAACCGGGTGCCGGCGCTGCAGCGCGAGGCCAACCTGATGGCGACATTCCTCATTTCAGGCCTCTGGCACGGGGCCAGCTGGAACTACGTGCTTTGGGGCCTGTACCATGGCACACTGGTAGTAGTCACGCGGACCGTCGGGAGGCTCCTGCGGCTGCCCGCGAAGTGGCCTGGTCCGCTGGCCATCGTCCAGATCGTCCTGACCGTATCGGCTGCGTTCGCCGGCTGGCTGTTCTTCAGAGAGACCAACCCCGACTTCCTGCGCCGATGGCTCGTGCTCTCCCCGGCCGAGAGCACCGTGATGGAGCGGCAGGTCGGCGCCTACCTGTTCGTCCTGGCGGCCACATGGGGTGTGCCGTTGTTCCTGGACGACCTCTGGGCGCTCGGGCGCGAGCGGGGCGTACGTCTCGTTCGATGGGCCGAGTCGCGCTGGGAGGCCATGGGGCCCGCCAGCGTGTCCCGCGCGCTGCTGCAGGCAGCGGCGGCCGGAGCGATGGTGACGCTCATCCTCGTGTTGAGGAGCCGCGTTTCCCTCGACTTCATCTATTTTCAGTTCTAGGAAACAGGAAACAGGAAACAGGGAACAGGAAAACAGGGATCAGGGATCAGGGATCAGGGGCCGGGGATCAAGCCCCAAACCCCAAACCCCAAGCCCCAAGCCCCAAGACCAGGAATGTCAATGTCCGACCAGAAACTCAAGATTGCGGTCTTCATCGACTTCGACAACGTCGAGATCGGCGTGAAGACGACCCTCGGCCTCCAGTTCGACATCGGCGCGGTGCTCGAGGCCATCAAGGAGCGCGGCGAGATCGTCACGAAGGTGGCCTACGGCGACTGGAAGCGGTCCGGTGACTACGGGCGCGCCATGTCGAACCACGCCGTGCGACTCGTGCAGCGCGTGATGACGCCCGGGGGCGACAAGAACGGCGCCGACATCAACCTGGCGCTCGACGCGCTCGAGATGGCCTTCACCCACGCGCACATCAACGCGTTCGTCATCGTCGGCGGCGACAGCGACTTCATCACGCTGGTGGAGAAGCTCAAGCAGTACGACCGCAAGGTGTTCGTCGTGGGCGGGCGGTCGTTCACCAGCCAGGTGATGCAGAAGAACTGCACCGAGTTCATCGCCTACGAGAACGTCGTGCCCGACCGGCGCGCCCACCGGCAGGACCGCGGCGAGCGGCCGCGCGTGGCCGCGGGGACGCAGAGCATCGACGGCGCGATGCCGCTGGTGAAGCGCGCACTCAAAGTGCTGGCCGACCGCGAGGTCACTCCGCAGCTGGGGCTGCTGAAGAGCACCCTGCTGCAGCTCGACTCCTCGTTCTCGGAGCGCGACTACGGCTCCGGCTCCTTCCGGGACTTCGCCGACAAGCTTGCCCAGCACGGCATCGTGACCTTGAAGCACCAGGGCCGCAGCACCCTCGTCGAGCTCGTGGAAGGTGGCGAGGCCGTCGCGCCGGCCGGTCCGGTGGAGGGAGCGGCTGCCGCCGCCATCGCATTGCCGGCCGGCGAGGAGCTGGAGGAAAGCGCACGCGCGGCCGAGGCCGAGGCGCAGGCGGCCGCACCACACGCGCCGCGTGAGCTGCGGCGCGGTCGCGAGGAAGATCGGTACGGAGCGCCGGGACCTCAGCAGAACGGCGCGCCGGGACTTCAGTCCCGGCGAGAGACCGCCGATGCGGCCTCCCTTGGCGAAGGCGTGGCCCTGGTGCGCCGCGTGCTCGGCGAGGGGAGCGCCCAGCCGCGCTGGCCGATGTACCCTCGGCAGTTCAAGCAGTTCCTGCGCGCGGCCGACCCGACGTTCGACGAGCGGAAGTACGGATCGATCGCGGAGTTGATGCGCGCGTGCCAGAAGGACGGGATCCTGAAGCTCGAGCGCGACCGGCAGGGAGGCCTGCGGGTGTTTGCGGCCGGAGGCGGCACGCCCCGCGTGGCGGTCCCGCACGGCTGGTCCATCCTCGCCGGCGGCCAGCCGGGGGCATCGGCGCTCGAGGAAACCGGCGAAGGCCCGGAGATTCCGGAGGACTTGCCCCCGCCGGCCGCGACCGTCAGCCACGAGCTGCCGGACGATGACATCGGCAACCGGATTGTCGGTGGCGCCGTGGACGTCACGCGCGTGATGATCGGGGGCGTCGGCGGCGGCCGCATGGCGCCGCCCTTGTCGGACGACGACACGCAGCCGGAGATGGACGAGCCACAGCCGCCCGCGCCGAAGGCGAAGCGGGCCCGCAAGACCGCTGCGAAGAAGACCGCCGCCAAGCGGACGACGACGCGGAGGAAGAAGGAGTAAGGCCCGCCGCCGTCTTCGATCTCGGCGGGTGGGCCACCGGTGGGCCGCGCTTCGCACGGTGGGGGTGTCGAGCTTGGAGCGACGGGGCTTCAGCCCCGGCGGCCGCGGTCAGTACACCGTCTCCACGTAGCCGTGTTCGCGCGTCCACTGGACGCGCCGCAGCATGTCGCGGCGGCCGGGTGAGTGGAAGAAGACGAGGATCTCGTCGAAGCGCGGCTGTTCCGGCCCGCTGATGGCCCGGGCGATCGCCGTGGCCTCGTCGAGATGGCGTGTTTCGACCTCGACGACCAGCGCGCGGTGCGCGGAGACGCGATGGATGACGGTCCAGCGCGGCGGCGGGGGAGGACCGAGCGAGAGCGTCACCCAGGCGAGCCCTCCCGTGACGACGGCGGCCCCCAGAAGCCGCGAGACCACGGTCGCATGCACGTCGCTACGATACCAGCCCGCGATACGGAACCCCAGAACCTGAGAACCCGAGAACCTGAGAACCCGAGAACCTGAGAACCCGAGAACCTGAGAACCCAGAACCCCAGCATGTTCCACGTCACCAACGGCTCCGTTGCCCTCTCCCGCCTGCACGATCTTGGGGTCCCGGGCCGTATCGTGCCCTGGGACGACGTGCTGCACGAGGGCCCTGTGCCGGCGGGTTTGAGCGAGCAGGCTCTGCGGAGGGTTCGTGCGGAGTTCCTGGCGATCGACTGGGGCGATGCGGCCGAGATCGAGCGCTCGCTGGCCGCTCGCGACACGGCGCTGGCCGAGGCGATGGCCGGCGATGAGATCGTGCTGTGGTTCGAGCACGACCTCTATGATCAGCTGCACGTGCTCCAGGTGCTCGCCCAGCTGGAGTCAATCCGGCCCCCGCGCGGCGGCGCGCGTGTCACCGCGATTCTCGCGGACGACTACCTGGCCGCGCAGTCGGACGGGCAGCTGGCGGCGTGGTTCGCGGCGCGGAGGCCGCTGGGCCCCGAGCAGTGGGACGCCGCCGCCGACGCCTGGGCCCGGTTTCGCGCGCCGGATCCCACCGGGCTGGCCGGCTTCGCTCATCCGGGCGCGTGGTCTTCGTTGGAATCGTCCGTCCGGCGGCACCTGCAGCAGTTCCCCTGGGTCCATGACGGCCTGTCCCGCACGGAACGGCAGACGCTCTCGGCGGTAGCGCAGGCGCCGCTGACCGTCCGCGACACGTTCCTCGCCGCGAACCACGCGGTGGAGCAGGCGGTCTTCATGGGCGATGCCGGCTGGTGGTCGCACATTCAGCCCCTCGTTGTCGCGGCGCGTCCGCTCATCCGCGTCGTGGGCGAGCCACCTTCGGGCTGGCACGATCCGGATTGGTGGCGCGACGATCGCTCAGCCCCTCGGCTCGAGCTGACGGAGAGCGGCCGGCGCGTACTGGCAGGCGAGCTGGACCAGGTGGCGCTCAACGGCATCGACCGCTGGCTGGGCGGCGTGCACCTGGCCGCCGAACCGGCCTCGGGAGGCAAGAGCGCCCCGATCTGGCGCTGGCACGAGCGCGACGCCTCGGTCCTCCGCACTGATCGCACCCGCCGCACCTGATCGCACCCGCCCGCACCTCATTTACAATTCTTCCTGCCTTGTCCACGACTTACACAGCCAAAGACATCACCGTTCTCGAAGGCCTGGAGCCTGTTCGCAAGCGCCCGGGCATGTACATCGGCGGCGTCGGCGCCGCGGGACTGCACCACCTGGTGTGGGAGATCCTCGACAACTCCATAGACGAGGCGATGAACGGCCACGCCTCGAACATCCGGGTGACGCTGCACAAGGACGGCTCGTCCATCACCATCGAGGACGACGGGCGCGGCATTCCGGTGGACGTGCACCCCAAGACGAAGAAGAGCGCCCTCGAGGTGATCTTCACCGTGCTCCACGCGGGCGGAAAGTTCGAGGCCGGCAACTACAAGACGGCCGGCGGCCTGCACGGCGTGGGCGCCAGCGTCGTGAACGCGCTCTCCCGCGAGCTGGTGGCGACGGTGCGCCGCGATGGCGCCCAGTGGGAGATGAGCTTCAAGCAGGGCAAGCCCACCGGCTCCCTCAGGAAGACCGGCCCGGCGCGCGGCAGCGGCACCTCCGTGTTCTTCCGCCCCGACCCGACCATCTTCCCGAAGGTGGAGTTCGAGGGGCAGATCATCCGCGACCGGCTGGAAGTGGCCAGCTACCTGCATCGCGGCGTCAAGGTCACCTTCGAGGACGAGCCGGCCGGCCGCAAGGACGTGTTCCAGCACGCCGAGGGCCTGGTCGACTACCTGAAGAAGATCGTCGGCGAGCGCCAGGCGAAGCCGGTGCACGAGGCGCCGTTCGTCCTCGAGAAGGACAACGGCGTGAGGCTGGAGCTCGTGCTGCAGTGGACCGAGTCCACCGACGAGCACCTGCGCAGCTACGTCAATGGCATCCCGACCGGGTCCGGCGGCACGCACGAGAACGGCTTCCGTGCCGGCGTGGGCAAGGCCGTGCGCAACTACATCGAGACGCACAACCTCTCGCCGAAAGGCGTCACGCTCACCGCCGACGACATCCGCGAGGGCACCACGGGCATCCTCTCCGTCTTCGTGCAGGAGCCGCAGTTCCAGGGCCAGACGAAGGATCGCCTGAACAACCCCGAGGTGCTCTCGGCGGTGGACGGGCTGGTGCGGCCCGCGCTGGAGCACTGGCTGAACAACAACCAGTCGGTGGCCGAAGCCATCGTCGCGCGCATCATTCTCGCGGCTCGGGCGCGCGAGGCCAGCCGCGCGGCCCAGCAGGAGGTGGTGCGGAAGG
The DNA here is from genome assembly GCA_050249615.1 of Vicinamibacterales bacterium. GTDB lineage: Bacteria > Acidobacteriota > Vicinamibacteria > Vicinamibacterales > UBA2999 > VFZN01. The sequence goes on along the minus strand of JBFWQE010000023.1, from coordinate 25,089 downwards.
GGCCGACGGCAGGCCGCGTGAACCTGCCCGGCAAGCTCTCCGACTGCACCCATCCCGGCTCCATCACCAGCGAGCTGTTCATCGTCGAGGGCGATTCGGCGGGCGGGTCGGCCAAGCAGGGCCGCGACCGCGCGCGGCAGGCCATTCTCCCGCTGCGCGGCAAGGTGCTCAACACCGAAGGCGTGTCGACGGCGAAGGTGCTCGAGAACAAGGAGCTGGCGGACCTGGTCACCGCGCTCGGGTGCGGTGTCGGGAAGAACTTCGACATCAACCGGATGCGCTACGGCAAGGTGATCCTGCTGGCCGACGCGGACTCCGACGGCCACCACATCTCGACTCTGCTGCTCACGTTCCTCTACCGCCACCTGCCCCAGCTGATCACGGCTGGGAAGGTGTACCTGGCGCAGCCGCCGCTGTACCGCATCGACATCGGCAAGGACACCTACTGGGCCCTGGACGACGCGCAGAAGGACCAGATCGTGAAGCAGAAGGCAGGGCGAGCGACACCGGAGATTACCCGCTTCAAGGGCCTCGGGGAGATGATGCCCAAGGTGCTGTGGGAGACGACGTTGAATCCTCGCACGCGGAGGCTCCTCAAGGTGCAGGTCGTCGATCAGCTGGTGACGGACCGCGTGATCAACGAACTGATGGGCAAGGACGCCTCGGCGCGGTTCCGCTTCATCATGGAAAGGGCGGAAGATGCGGGGGAGATAGACGTCTAACCTTAAGTTCTCGGGTTCTCGGGTTCTCGGGTTCTCGGGTTCTCGGGTTCTCGGGTTCTCGAGACCGAGTAGAATCATAAGTCCGTTCCGAACCTCTTTTAGCCGTCTATGGCCGACCCGGCGCAACCCGCGCAGAAGAAGCCCACCTCGTTCGACCGTTCGCTCGTGGAAGGTCCCATCGGCCCGGCTGTCTGGAAGCTGGCCTGGCCCACGATGCTGCAGAACGTGGTGGCGGGGCTGCAGGGCGTGGTGGACCACATCCTCGTCGGCAACCTCATCGGCTACACGGCCAACGCGGCCATCGGCATCAGCTGGCAGATCTTCCTCGTCGTCATCGTCTTCATGGCGTCGCTGTTCACGGGCCAGGCCGTGCTGGTGGCGCGCTTCGTCGGGGCCGGCGAGGAGGACAAGGTCAACCGCACCGTGTACCAGGCCTTCCTGACGGCGTTGGCCATGTTCGCCCTGCTGCTGGCGCCGTTCGGCTACTTCGCGGCGCCGTACCTGCTGGACATGGTGAACGCTGCGCCCGAGGTGAAGGCGCAGGCGCTGCCATTCCTGCGCATCAACTTCACGTTCAGCATCGGCATGATGCTGTTCTTCATGCTGAGCAGTGCCCTCCGGGCGGCCGGGGACGCGCGCACCCCGCTCCGGCTCGGGGTGACGATGACGCTGCTGAACCTGGTGCTGAACCTGATCCTCGTGCCGAAGCTGGGCACGACGGGATCGGCGATGGGCACCGTGATCGCGTCGAATACCGTGAGCCTGGCGGCGCTGTACCTGTTCTTCAGGGGCAAGCTCGTCATCCGCTTCTCGCGGCACATGGATTTCAGGCCCGACTGGGCGATCATCCGGTCGCTGTTCCGTTTCGGCCTGCCAACCGGCGTGCAGGGCATCGCGATGAACATCGCAGGCGTGCTCCTGCTGCGCTTCATCGGGTCGCTGGAGCACAGCGCAGCCGCCCAGGCCGCCTATGCCATCGGTTACACCGAGCTCTTCTCGATGATCACCTGGACCTCGGTGGGATTGATGGGCGCCGCAGCAACCGTCGCCGGCCAGAACCTCGGCGCGGGCCATCCCGAACGCGCCATCCTGGGGGTGCACGCGGCGTCGCGGATCGGGTTGTGGGTGGCCGGCGGCGTGGGCTTGGCGTTCGTGGTTGCCCCGCACCTGCTGCTTGGCCTCTTCGGCGCCACGGAGCCGGAGGTCGCCCGGCTCGGCGAGCAGCTCCTCCAGTACCTGGCCGTGTCGGGCTTCTTCATCACCGTCGCGCTCACGTATACGGGCGGGTTGCAGGGGACCGGCGACACGCGGAGCCCATTGTTCATCACGCTGGCCTCGCAGATGGCGGTGCCCATTGGCATGTGCCTGGCCATCCAGGCGACCCGTCCGCTCGTGGCCTCCGACATCTGGCTGGCCATCGTGCTCGGCCATTTCACGCGATGCGTGCTCACCGTGCTCCGCTTCCGCCAGGGTCGCTGGCGCCACATCAAGGTGGAGATTGAAGGGGCGAGGGCATAGTGCAGGTGCGGGCGGGTGCGAACAGGTGCGAACAGGTGCGGGCAGGTGCGAACAGGTGCGGGCGGGTGCACCGGGTGCGACGGGTGCACCGGGTGCGGCGAGCCCGCCATGCTTCGGACAATCGCCGCGGTGCGTCTGCACTCCTGCACTCTTTGCACTCTTTGCACTCTTGCACCCGCCGCACCCGTTCGCACTCGCCGCACCCGTTCACACCTGCGCACCTGAACCAACCAACTACTCGAATCAAGAGGCTCCAAGATGATTGACGTCCTTGCCGCCCGCCGGCGGGTCCCACCGCCGCAGAACGATCCGAACCTGTCCTATCGCCCGGGCTCGCCCGAGCGCGCGGAGCTGAAGGCGCGCCTGGCTGCCATGGCAGGGGAGCAGATCGACATTCCCATCATCATCGGCGGGAAGGAGATCCGCACCGGCAACACCGGCACCGTGGTGATGCCGCACAGGCACGAGCACGTGCTGGCCACGTGGCACAAGGCTACGACGGAGCACGTCAAGCAGGCCATCGACGCCGCCCTCGAGGCGCGCAGGGAGTGGGCGGGATGGCCCTTCGAGGACCGGGCGGCCGTATTCCTGCGCGCGGCCGAGCTGTTGACCACGACGTGGCGCCAGACCCTGAACGCCGCCACGATGCTCGGCCAGTCGAAGACGGCCTACCAGGCCGAGATCGACGCGGCCTCCGAGATGGTGGACTTCTGGCGCTTCAACCCGTATTTCGCCCAGGAGCTGATGGCCGAGCAGCCCATCAGCTCGCACGGGTTCTGGAACCAGGTGGACTACCGTCCCCTGGAGGGCTTCGTCTACGCCATCACGCCGTTCAACTTCACGGCCATCGGCGGGAACCTTTCGGGCGCGCCGGCGCTGATGGGGTGCACGGTGGTGTGGAAGCCGGCAGCCACGTCGCTGCTGGCCAACTACTACACCTACAAGCTGCTCGAGGCCGCGGGCCTGCCGCCCGGCGTCATCAACTTCGTCCCCGGCGACCCGGTCGAGATCTCGAACACCGTGCTGGATCACCCGGAGCTTGCGGGCGTGCACTTCACCGGCAGCACGGGCGTCTTCCAGGGCATCTGGCAGCGTGTTGGCCAGAACCTGGCCCGGTACCGGGGCTATCCGCGGCTGGTCGGCGAGACGGGGGGCAAGGACTTCATCGTCATGCACGCCTCGGCGGACCCGCAGGAAGTTGCGGTAGCGGCCGTTCGCGGCGCCTTCGAGTACCAGGGGCAGAAGTGCTCCGCCGCCAGCCGGATGTACGTGCCGCGGTCGCGCTGGAACGACGTGCGCGACCGCATGGTCGGCATGATGCAGGAGATCCGCATGGGTGACGTGCGCGACTTCCGCAACTTCATGGGAGCCGTCATCGACCAGAAGGCCTTCACGAAAATCAGCGAGTACGTCGAGGACGCGAAGAGGAACGCGCGCGTGCTGCAGGGCGGCGGCTGCCACGGCCAGGAGGGCTGGTTCATCGAGCCCACGCTCCTCGAGACCGCCAACCCGGCCTATCGCCTGCTGTGCGAGGAGATTTTCGGGCCAGTGCTCGCCGTGCACGTCTACGACGAGGCGAAGTGGAGCGAGACCCTGCAGGTGGTGGACCGGACCGCGCCCTACGCGCTCACCGGCTCCATCTTCGCGCGCGACCGCTCGGCCATCCGCGAGGCCTCGAACACCCTCAGGAACGCGGCCGGCAACTTCTACATCAACGACAAGCCCACGGGCGCGGTCGTCGCACAGCAGCCCTTCGGGGGCTCGCGCGCGAGCGGCACGAACGACAAGGCCGGGTCGAAGCTGAACCTGCTGCGCTGGGTCAGCCCGCGCACCATCAAGGAAACGTTCGCGCCGCCCTCGGATCACACCTACCCGTTCATGGCCGAGGAATAGGGCGGCGCCTGCTCATTGCTGATTGCCAATTGGCGATTGAGCGATTCATTGGGCGATTGAAGATTGGGCATTGGCCATTGGATTGGGTCATTGGGTGATTGGGGCACCGGGCGATTCGTCGCGGGCAGCGACCCCCCGCAACGTGGCTGCCGTGACGGTGAATCGTCAATGCGCCATTCGCGCAATCGCCAATTCAATGCCCAATGCGCCAATCTTCAATCGCCCAATGAATCGCCCAATCATCAATTGGCCATCAGCAATGGACACCCTCCGCCCACCAGTTACCACCGGAACAGTCGGGTAAGCTTCACGACCAGCGAGCGGTTGTCGAGCGGCGGGGGGAAGCCGCGGAGCGCGGTGTTGCGCCCGTCGCTGTAGACCACGAAGAGCTCGCTGCCCGGCTCGTACTCCCAGCGGAAGCGCGCGTTGGTCGTCGCCTGCTCGGTGGCTGACGTGTACTGCAGCAGCGCCGAGACGAACATGCGCGGCGTGAGCGTGTAGGTGATGCGCGCGCTGATGAGGTGCGAGTCGCCCTCGCCCCACGGCGTGTCGAAGTAATTGAGCGAGACGGTGGGCTCCACGAGGAACTGCGGGCCGATCTCCACGCGACCGCGCCAGGTCACCTCGTTCAGCGTCCCGTCGTAGAACCCCCCGCGCGTCAGGGTGAGCGTGCCCGAGAGCGGGCGCTGCGGCGAGAAGGTGAACATCCCGCGCGCCTGGCGGAACTCGTACGCGCCTGCCGGCACCACCACGCCCGGCGTCACCTGGAATGGCGCCACCAGGCCCTCGAACTGGTGGGTGTACTCGAAGGCCCACTGGTCGCTGCTCGTGAACTCCATCCGGACCGCGCCCTGGATCTCGCGGGTCTCCGGGCGTCCGCCCGGGCTCTCGAAGTAGTCGTAGCTGCCCTCGTAGAAGACCTTGCGCACGCCCTTCCAGTTGCGGGGCCGCGGGCTGTAGCGGGCCGATCCGTACGTCCGGCGGAAGGCCGTGCGCCGCAGGAACCCGACCTCGGGATTGAAGCCGCGGCCGACGTACAGGTGATCCACCTGGAAGCCCGTGCGATCCGCGTTCCAGTTGAACTGCCCGCGGTAGCTCCGCGCGTCGTCGTTGGCCCCGGCCGAAGCGGTGTTCGCGTCGCGCGTGCCGGCCCAGTAGCTGTTGATCGCCAGGTTGGCGTGGGGATTGATGGCGGCGTCCACGCCGTACGCGTAGTTGTCGTCCCCCTGCAGGCCGGGACCGCGGCGTGTCGCGATGGCGCCGATCCGGCTGCGGCTGAGGATGTCCTTGTTGACCCGGAGCACCGAGAAATCGGTGGCCGGCGCCGCGTCGCCTTCCCCCTCTTCGGTCCGCATGTGGATGGCGCCCACCTGGAACCCGTTCCCGCGGCCCAGCAGGCGGCTGCCGGCCAGGATGGGCACCACCTGGCCCGCCTGCAGCCCGATGCGGCGGCTGAAGAAGACGACTGGGGTGTTGTTGGTGGGATTGCTCTGCGTGGCCGAGGGAATGCCGCCGCCGCCCTGGTTCGAGCCGGCGCCGGCGAAGTTGAAAACGTCCTGCCCTTCGAGGAAGAAGTCCCGCTTCTCGGGGAACAGCACGCTGAAGCGCGTGAGGTTCACCTGGGCCTCGTCGTCCTCGACCTGGGCGAAGTCGGTGTTGTAGGTGAAGTCCGCGACCACCGACTGGGTGATGCCCCACTTCGCGTCCACGCCGAAGTTCGCGTCGCCGTCGTTCGAGATGGCCGGCGTGGCGCGGTTGTTGGTGGTCATCGAGCCCAGCGCGTAGGGCTTGATGTCCAGGTTGCGCATCCGGGTGGGCGGCTGGATGCCGACGAGCGGGCCGGCGGAGGACACCTTCGAGAGCCCGCGCCGGCCCCAGGCCAGGGGCACGGGCGAGAGGTACGACACCTCGTTGCGCCAGCGAACCATGCGGCGGAAGTTCACGCCCCACTCCGTCGCGCCCTCCTTGAAGCGCATCGAGCGAAACGGTATCTGGAACTCCACGCTCCACCCGCCGTCGAAGTCCGCCGCGCGCACGTTCCACAGGCCGTTCCAGTTGTTGCTGGGCTGCTCGTTGGTCACCTGCCAGTCGAACATGCCGCCCTGGGCGTTGGACGAGAAGCCGAAGGCGTTGCGGCCATCCTTGAACGTGTCGAAGAGCACGGCGAAGTGGTCGTTGTTGTACATGTTCTGGGCGTCGCGCCGCATGTCGCTCGTGACGCGCCGCGAGGGATCGGTCTCCCACAACCGTGCCGCCACGTAGATGTTCGCGTCGTCGAAGAACACCCAGACCTCGGTCTTCTCGGTGGAGGGCTGGCCCTCGAAGGGCTCCTGCTGGATGAACTCGCCGAAGGGCTTGACGTCGCGGTAGGGGGCTTCCTCCAGCACCCCGTCCACGATGATGGGCGAGGGTGCGCGCAGGGTGCGCACGGTCGCCAGGCCGGAGGCATCGCGGACGATGACCTCGGGAAGCTCAGGGGTCTGTGCCAGAGCGTGAACCGAACAGAAGAACACCGCGCTCAGGGCCAGCCCGAGCCGGGCGACGGGAGTGCCATGAACCATCACTGTGTCAGGGGAACGAACGGCTGAGCGTCACTGGGAACGGTTGACTGATGCCTTGGGAGACTGGATCCGATGAATAGGGTACTACGCGCGGCGCGTGCCGGCCCGATCACGAATCCGTGTTCCGATGTGCCAGAACAAGACGAGCGAAGATCTGGCAAACCTCCGTTTGACCGATGTCAAACCCCTGAACCACGGCGAGTTAGCACGGACGAGGCGTGTGGCTCGCGAATTGCTCGCAGGTAGGCCATCCATGCGGAACGAGCGCGGATTCACGCTGGTCGAAATCCTTGTCGCGGTCGCCGTCCTCTCAATCGTGGCCGGCGTCGGGATCGGTGTCACCACGACGATCGTCCGGATGACCCGCGGCGAGACGGGTTCGCAGCAGCTGGACGCCTTCCTGAAACGCCATCGGGAGATGGCGGTCGCACGCCGGCGTGACATCGAGATCCGCTTCCTGCCACCGAACCAGGTGCAGAGCGCCCAGCGGGCCGTTCCCGATCCCCCGGCGGCGACTCCTGCACCCACCGTACTCGAGACGCTGACGTTCGAGAACGGCATCGAATACCAGCTCTTCCCGGCGCTGCCCGACACGCCCAACCTGTTCGGAAACGCCGTCGCGGTGGCGCTCGGCGGCGCGGCACCGGTGATGTTCTCCAGTGAAGGCGCGTTCATCGATGCCGCGGGCAACCCGATCAACGCCACGGTGTCTCTCGGCATCGAAGGCGACCCATTCTCGGCAACCGCCGTCACCATTCTCGGTGCCACCGCGAACATCGAGCGTTGGCGATGGGACGGGGTGAGGTGGACGAAATGACGACCACAGGCTCGATCCCGGGCTCGGAGCGCGGCTTCACGCTGTTCGAAGCGCTCATCGCCATGACCCTGCTGACGGTGGCGCTGCTGGCCCTCGCCCAGGCGCTCGTGTTCGGTCTGAACATCGCGGCGACATCCACTCCGAGCCTGGTGGCGCGCGAGAAGGCGCGGGAGGCGATCGAGAGCGTCCATACCGCCAGGGACACGCACACCATCCTGTGGGCGCAGATTCGCAACGCCGGTGTGCCCGGGGCGTGCCCGGCAGGCACGACGGGCATCGGGGGCGGGGCGTTCCAGGACGGCGAGATCGACATGCTGGCGCCCGGCCCCGATGGCCTGGTCAACACGGCAGACGACGCCGGTCTGGAAGCCTTGCCGGGCCCCGACAATCAGCTGGGCACCGCCGACGACGTCCCGCTCACGGGCTACACGCGGCAGATTGAGATTTGCGACGTGGATGGCAATCCCGATCTGCGACAGATCGTCGTCACCATCCGCTACAACGCGTCGAACGCCATCGGCGAGCGCCGCCGGACGTACCGGCTGTCGACGCTCATCTCGAGGTTCTCGTGACCAGACACGCCGGTTCAAACCAGGCGGGCTTCACCCTGCTGGAACTGCTCATCGCCATGACCGTGATGCTCATCGTGCTCGCGGGCACGACGCAGCTCATGAGCGACGCGATGAACGGCAACCAGGCTGCGAAGCAGATGCTGGACATGAACTCCCACCTGCGCGCCGCGATGGATCTGGTCCAGCGCGACATGCTGCAGGTGGGGCAGGGGCTGCCGGTCGGCCGGCGCATCGGCATCCCCAATGGCGGCGCGGCGACCCCGATCAACCGGCCGGGGCCGGCGCAGACCGGCGCCTGCCCGGGCGTGGACACATTCCCCGTCGACTCGACGCTGCCGGCGATTACCGTCGGCGCGGGCCTCGGCCCGCCCATCAACGGGCAGTGCACCGACGTCATCACCATTCTGGCCGCCGACAATCTCTTCGGGCCCGTGTCGCTCGCGTCGATTTCAGCGGACGGGTCCACCGCGCGCATTCACGCCTCGGTGAACATCTCCGACGACCCCGACGTCGATTCGGACAACCTGCGTCCCGGCGATCTCCTGATGCTCACCAAGGGCGCGATGAGCACCCTGATGCAGGTCACCGCGGTCGCGGGCCAGGAGGTCACGTTTGGCGGGGGCGCGGACGATCCGCTGGGCCTGAACCAGCTCGACTCGACGCTGGACATGCTCGGGACGATCAACCAGCTCAAGGACGCGGCGCCATCCGATCCTGATGCCCCCGTCGTCGTGGGCGGCGTGCAGCAGCGGGCGCCGACCCAGGCGACGCGCATCCGGATGATCACCTACTACGTGGACACCGAGACCGATCCGGCCATGCCGCGCCTGGTGCGCGTGGTGGGAGGCGGACAACCCAATGCCGTCGGTCTCGGCGTCCAGGACTTCCGCCTGACCTACGACATCGCCGACCAGGTGAACAACCCGACCGGCGTCCCGATGGACGCCTCGGATCTCGACGGGAGCGGCGCATGCAGTCCCGACCCCTGCTCCGAGAACCAGATCCGCAAGGTCAACGTGGTGCTGGCGATGACCGCCAACGACCAGCGGCGGAACAGCTTCGCCAGCCACGGACGGCAGTCGCAGAACGTGCTGTACACGCAGGTGAGCCTCCGCAGCATGGCGTTCGTGGATCGATATCGATGAGGAGACCCTCGATGACGCGACCAACCGACGAGCGCGGCGTCGCGCTGATTGCCGCGCTGCTCGTGATGATGCTGATGTCCGCCATGGTGGCGGGGCTGCTGGCCATGGTCAACGCGGACCAGGCGGCAGGCGGGATCGAGCGCGACCAGACGCAGGCCTACGCCGCGGCGCACGCCGGCGTGGAGAAGCTGACGGCCGACCTCGGGCAGGTGTTCGCGGGGAACTTCAGCCCGACCGGGGCCCAGCTGGCCGCCCTGACCGATCCCGCGATGGAGCCGAACCTCCCGAACATGGCCTACCTGCGGCCGAACGGCACGTCCGGCTACCGGATCACCTTCACGGACTCCAACGGGGACGGCAATCCCGACGTGGCCGACCCGAATGGCACGCCGATCGGCGCCGGTCCGTACCAGGGGCTCGTGGGCCTCATCACGCCGTACCAGGTGGAGGTCACCGCGCGCACGGCCGGCAACGCCGAGGTGCGCATGCGGCGGACGATGCAGACCATCGCCATCCCGGTGTTCCAGTTCGGCCTCTTCTCGGAGAACGACCTCAGCTTCTTCGCCGGCCCCAACTTCGCGTTCGGCGGCAAGGTACACACCAACCAGCACCTGTTCCTGAAGCAGGACAACAACGCGACGCTGACCCTGCAGGATCGGGTGACGGCGGTGGGCGAGGTGGTGCGGAACCGGCTGGCCAACGGCGTGGTGTCGCACAACGGCACCGTGCGAGTCGCCCGAGCCCCCGGGTGTCCGGCGGCGCCAGCGGGCGCCAACGCGTCCTGCTTCACCCTGGGCAACAGCCAGGGGAGCGTCACCGACTCGATTGGGTCGGCCGACAACGAGCCGACGTGGACCAACGTGTCCGTCGGCACGTCGAACGGGTGGCTGCGCAACGGCCGCACCGGCGCGCGCCGCCTCGATTTGCCCATCGTCAGCGACGGCGCCACGCCCGTGGACCTGATTCGCCGCCCGCCCCTCGGCGAGGCCACGAACAGCGCGATCGGGCGCCAGCGCTTCTACAACATGGCGACGCTGCGCGTGCTGCTGTCGGATACCCGCGACGACATCGTGAACCTGCCGGGCGTCGTCTCGGCCCCCGTCCGGCTCGCCGGCAACATCGATCCCGCGTTGTGGGGCTTCGGGGCGATGCCGGGCCGCATGCCCGCGTCCGCGCCATTTGCCGCGTCCGATGGTGACCGCGACTGGGGCGCCCGGACGTCGATCGACACGCCACGCATCGACGGCTGGCTGTCCGTCGAGATGCAGCAGCGTGACGGCACGTGGCTGGACGTCACGCGCGAGGTCCTGAGCCTGGGCTTCATCGGCAAGCGGCTGTCGACGAGCGGCAACTTCAACGTGGCCGACAACAACAACTCGTGTGCGGATCCCCACCCGAATGCGATTCTTCGGTTCCAGCGCACCGCGGACCGGGTGACCGGTGGCGCTCCCAACTGTGGCAGCGATGCCGTCACGAGACTGCACACGGGCGCCTGGGCCGGGGCCCGCTACTACTGGCCGAATGTGCTGTACGACGCGCGCGAGGGCGCGCCGCGCGACTCGATCAACACGGGTACCGCCCAGATGTGGTGGTCCGGTGTGATGCACTACGTGGAGTTCGACGTGGACAACTTCCGTCGGTGGCTGCGCGGCGACATCGGCGTCAGTGGCAGCGCCGGATGCGCGAATGGCGCCGGGGGTGACACGTGCCCGATGGACGTCACGGGCTTCGTCGTCTACTTCTCGGACCGGCGGACCAACCGCGACCTGGGCGCGGACGGGATGCCCGAGTTGAACTACTCGGTGGCCACCGGACACATCTACACCGACGACCGAGAGACCGGAGAGTTCGGCTGGGAGGACAACATCAATCCCGACAGCGCCCTGAGCGTGCCCAACGGCGTGCTCGACGTCCCCTTCGTCGACGCGGACGGCAACAACCGCTGGGCGGAGGATCTCAACGCGAACGGTGTACTGGACAACTACGGTGGTGTGAGTCGGCCGCTGCCTTCCGCCGTGGGCGCCGGGCCCTGGCCGGCCGGCTTCCTGGTTGGGCCTTCGGCGGCCTGTACGACGCCCGTGGGCAACGTCTATGACCTGTGGAACACGACCGTGGAAGCCGATGTCGCGCGGGTGAATCGCCCGGTCTTCTTCCGGCGCGCGCTCAAGCTCGTGAACGGCGGGCGCGGCAACCTGCCCGCCAACGGCGCGCAGGGGCTCACCGTGGCGGCCGAGAACCCCGTGTATGTCCAGGGGAACTACAACGCCTGCACCAACGCCGTCTGGAATGGGGCCAACCCGGGCTGCGTCGGCGCGGGATTCGGCAACCAGCCCGGCGTGGATCACGTCTCGGCGGCCATCATCGCCGACGCGGTGACGTTCCTCTCCAACCGCTGGAACGACATCCGATCGTTCAGTGCGCCATTCAATGCGAACAGTCGCGACGGCGCCACGACGTGGTATCGCACGGCGATCATCGCGGGCAAGCACCTGAACTTTCCCCGCCCGACCAACAACCCCGGCGACCATACCGACTTCGGCACCGACGGCGGGGCGCACAACTTCATCCGCTACATCGAGGACTGGGGAGGGCAGACGCTCAACTACCGCGGCTCGATGATCAGCTTCTACACCAGCCGCCAGGCCGTCGGCCTCTACAAGTGCTGCAACAACGTTTACGGCCCCCCGACGCGCGGCTACAACTTCGACACCGATTTCCTGACGCCGAGCCTGCTGCCGCCCCGGACCCCGATGTTCCGGGATATCAACACCCTGACGTTCCGCCAGATCCTCCGGCCTACGCAGTAAGGTGAAGGAAATCCGTGCCAGACCCGTGCTCCCGATGGAGGATGCCGTGACCACCCGACGCGTGAACCGCGTGTACCTGTTGACGATGATCGCCGTGGCGCTGGCCGCCGCGGCGCCGGCCGCCGCGCAGTCGCTGGGCGATGTCGCCCGTGCGGAAGCCGAGCGGCGGAACGCGCTGCCGGCCCAGGGCCGCGTCTACACGAACGAGAGCCTGACGCCCGACTTCACGACGCCGCCGGCACCGGCTCCCGCCGCCCCTCGAGAGACCGCCGAACCGGCCGGGGCGCCCGCCGGGGCGCCCGCCGAGGTGCCTCCCCAGCACCCCGCCCCGCCCGCCGACGCGCCTCCTCACCACGCGGCCCCGCCCGCCGCGGGCGAGCCAGGCCCCGCTGGCGCGGCGTCCCCGCAGCCTCAGCCGCCGTCGGAAGACAAGGCCAGGACCCCGGCCGCGCCCACACGCCCTCCGTCCCCGGACAACTGAGCCGAATCCGAAAACCTGAGAACCTGAGAACCTGAGAACCTGAGAACCCGAGAACCCGAGAACCCGAGAACCCGAGAACCCGAGAACCCGAGAACCCGAGAACCTGAAAGTGGTATCGTCGGATCAGGTTCTCATCATGCGACCGCACCATGAAGTCGCCTCCGCGGCGACCGTGATCTGGGTCCTGGCCGGGGTTCCCGCCGCCATTGCCTGGACGCAGGCGATTATCCAGAAGATCAAGCGTCCGCGTTCCTGAAGGCCAAAGGCCGCCCTTGCGCCTTCGATTGCCGGCTCTTTCGGCCACCCGTCAGGGAACCGGTGGACGGCTCCCACCGTCCCAAACAGGGTGATGTCCCCGAAGTCCCTTGCGGTCATGCTCGTCCTGGCCGCCGCCCTGGCCGCCGGTGCCAGCCTCGAGGCGCGCCGCGCGCCGGCCCTCACCGTTGACGAGCAGCTTGCCTTCCTGAAGACCGCCCGCGTCGTCAGCGCCCGGCCCATCGGCAAGGGCGTCACCGGTGCGCTCCGCCTGACCCTCACCGACGGCGTGGTGACGCACGATGCGTCGTTCCAGAGTGTCGACAGCCGTGCGCGCTCGTACGAGATCGCACAGGGCAAACGGTTTGCCGGCGAGCTGCAGTTCGTGGATTCGTACCGCTACAACGTCGCCGCCTGGGAGTTGGCGCGGCTGCTCGGCCTCGAGGAGATGATGCCGCCCACCGTGGAGCGCTATTACCGGGGAGAGCCCGGGGCGTTCTCGTGGTGGGTGGACGAGGTGATGATGGACGAGGGCCAGCGCGAGCGCACGGGCACGCAGCCGGCCGGGTTGGACGCCGTCCGCGTGGGCCGCCAGCGCCAGCAGATGCAGGTCTTCGCCGAGCTCGTGCGCGACACCGACCGCAACAAGGGGAACCTCCTCTACACGAAGGACTGGCGCCTCGTGATGCTGGACTTCACGCGCGCGTTCCGCCTGCAGCCAGAGCTGCGCCTGCCCCAGGCGCTCACGACGTGCGACCGCGCCCTGCTGGATCGGCTGCGCGGCCTGCGCAAGCAGGACGTGTCGCGCGCGGCCGGCCGCCATCTCAGCCCCTTCGAGATCGACGCCCTCATGACGCGCCGCGACCTCATCGTGGAGCTCTTCGACCGCCTGGTCGCCGAGCGCGGTGCATCGGCCGTGCTCTTCTGAGGGAAACGAAACGAAACCACGAAGACGCGAAGGCCACGAAAGACGGCACGGAGCAAATCCCAAGCCCCAAGCCCCAAGCCCCAAGCCCCAAGACCTCAAGACCTCAAGACCTCAAGACCTCCTCCGCCAGTCCCAGCCGTGCCAGCAGCGCGTGGAAGTCATCGGGCAGCGGTGCCACGATCTCCAGAGGCTCGCGCGTGACGGGGTGCGTGAGCGCCACCCGCCAGGCGTGCAGGGCCTGACGCGGGAAGTCGATCGTCGCATCCTTCCTCCCGTAGACCGGATCTCCCACGAGCGGCCAACCCTTGTGAGCCAGGTGCACGCGGATCTGGTGCATGCGCCCGGTGACGAGACGACAGCGCACGAGGGAAAACGACGACGGGGCTGAAGTCCCGGCGGCGTCTTCGCGCGCACGAGAGGCCGTGGCCAGCCGCTCGTACTTCGTCACCGCGGGCTGACCACCCCGGTCGGTGACGGTCACCTTGCGGCGGTCCCAGGGATCGCGGTCGAGGGCCAGGTCGATGGTGCCCTTCGCCGGGGATGGCACGCCGTGCACGACCGCCAGGTAGTCCTTGTCGATACGGAGCGCCCGCATCTCGCGCTGCAGCGCTGCCGTCACCTCGCGGCGCTTGGCGACGAGCACCACGCCCGAAGTCATCTTGTCCAGGCGCGTCAGGATGGCCGGCGCGTCGCCGGATGGCCACCGTGCCGCCTGCCACAGCAGCGCGTTGATGAGCGTGCCGGTGGCGTGCTTGTACGACGGGTGGACGACGATGCCGGCGGGCTTGTTGAGCGCGAGGAGGTGCGCGTCCTCGAAGAGCACGTCGAGCGCCATCGCCTCGGCGCGCGGGCGGGCCCGCGTGCGAATCTCCCGCGCGTCCACCTGCACCGTGTCGCCCTCGGCCACGCGCCACGATGCCCTGGGCGCCGGCGCCCCGTTGATGTGCACGCGCCCCGCGGCAATCCACTTCTGAATCCGCGCGCGCGAGACGCCAGTCTCATGGGCCAGGTGGCGAAGGACGACCAGGTCCACGCGCACGCCGATGTCGCCGCGGTCGACGGGCACGTCGCGCCACGTGCGCGCGGCGGCCGCGCTCGATGCGGTGAGGACCGTCGAGGGCCTCCGGGTTCGGGGGGATGGTCGGACCTGCACCGGGTCAGCCCCATTCACATTGTCTGCGCCATCTGCGGCCCATCTGCGCCTCCTGCGGCCCATCTGCGCCTCCCGCGGCCCATCTGCGCCATCTGCGTCCCATCTGCGGCGCATTCTGCGTCCCATCTGCGGCGCATTCTGCGTCCCATCTGCGGCGCATTCTGTGTTCAGCGGCGATAGTTCTGCGCTATCTCGCGTTCGAGGTTGCGCCTCCGCGTCGAGGCCAGCGAGTGATCGGAGAAGAAGAAGTTCGTGACCCGGTCCTCCTGGCCGTACTTGTCCAGGAAGCGCTGCCAGACGCCAGGCGCGTCCGCGACGGGGAAGCCGGCTTCATACGCGTAGCGCAGGCCGACTCGGTCCGCCTGGTCCTCGAGGTCGCGCCCGTATCCCGCGTTGAGGGCCGAGAGGCTGAGCGCCGCGCCAATCTGCACGCTGGCGCGCACGGCGTCGTTGCCGATCGCCTCCGCGCCGAGGATGGCGGCCAGGCCTCCGAGCTGCGTCCAGATGCCGCGGCGCGCCTGCCGACGCGAGTGCTCGTGGGTGTAGTGAGCCAGTTCGTGCCCGACGACGACGGCGAGCTGGTTGTCGGGCATGTCGTCCATGATGCCGGAGAAGACCCAGATGGCGCCGTTGCCCATGGCCATCGCGTTCCACTCCTTGTTCTCGATGACGTAGACACGCAGCTTCTCGCGAGGCACGTACGGGGGAGCGAGGCGCCCGACCAGCCGCCGGACGCGCTCCACCTTCGGGCCCGAGTCGGCCACTTCGCCAATCTTCGCGATCTGCCCGCCGTCCCTGGGCTCGAACGCCAGCTTGTTCCGGAGCCAGGCCGCCTCGAGTTCGGCGGTGCCAGCCAGCACGTCGGCCTCGAACAGCGCGTTGGCGCGATTGGGGCGCACGTCGATTCGCCGTGCCAGCACGGCGCCGTCGGCCTGGCGGACCCCGGTCACGCGCACCTCGTCGCCGAGCGGGACCGTCTCGACGCCGGTGTGCCGGCCCTTCCACGTCGTGGCGGCGTCCGTGCGCACGCGCTGCCCGTCCACGACGAGCTCGCTGCCGCGCTTCCACTCGGCGTAGCCATCGAGCGTGACGCCCTCCTGCGTCGACACGCCAGGCAACCCGGCGACCAGCCCAGTCGCCAGCACGAACCCCGTCAGTATCCGAAGCGACAGATCACCCACGACTCGAACCTACGCGACCCGAACTCGCGGCGTTCCACTTCTGCATCTGCGCATCTGCGGCCCTGCAATCCTCCGCATCTGCGGCTCTCTATAGCCTTTGGCTCATCTGCGCATCTGCGGCTCTCTATAGCCCCTGGCTCATCTGCGCATCTGCGGCCCTGCATCCCCTGGCTCATCGGCGCACCTGCGGCCCGGTTCCTCTGCGTTACTGGCCCACCGTCGCCGAGAGGAGCTCCACGTCGAATACCAGCATCCCCTTCGGGCGTCCCTGCTGCCCCTTGTAGGCCAGCTGCTCCGGGATCCAGAAGCGCGTCTTCTCGCCCGGGACCATCAACTGCAGGCCCTCGGTCCAGCCCTCGATGACGTCCGTCAGGCCGAACGAAGCGGTCTGCCCGCGCATCAGCGAGCTGTCGAACAGCTTCCCGTCCGTCGTCCAGCCCGAGTAGTGCACCGTCACGCGGCTCGTCCTGGACGGGTGCGTGCCGCCTTCCTTGCCGGGCCTCAGCACCTTGTAGGCGAGACCCGAGGGCGTCCGATGTGCGTCGGCCGGCGGCGCCGCCACGTCTGGTGGAGGGTTCTTGTCGGGCGCGGGGACGATGTCGAAGAGCTCGACGTCGAATACGAGCATGCCCTGCGGGCGGCCGGACTGGCCCTCGTAGGCCAGCTCCTTGGGGATCCACAGGCGTCGCTTCTCGCCCACCACCATCAACTGGACGCCCTCGCCCCAGCCCTTGATCACGCGGCTCACCGGGAAGGTGGACATGGCGTCACGCGCGTACGAGCTGTCGAACATCTTCCCGTCGGTCGTCCATCCCGTGTAGTGGACGGTGACGAAATCCTCGGAGGTGGGCTTCGCGGAGCCGCTGCCCGGCTGCAGCACCTTGTAGGTCAGGCCCGACGCGGTCTTCTGGGCATCGTCTGGCGGCTTGGAGACGTCGGGCGGTGCGGGAATCGGCTGGAACTGCGGCCGCGACTGGGCGCCGAGCGCGACGCCTGCCATCACCATCAGGGCAGCAAGGAGGACTCTCATCCGCCTATCGTAGCGTGAACCCGTTCCGGGCTGAATCAGTGGCAGAGTTCGACGCCCGTGTCCGCCACGTCACCCGGGGCCGCGACGAACTCCCATCGGTAGCCGCCGGGTTCGAGCGACAGGCGCAGCACGCCGTGCCGTGACAGGCGCACCTCCGAGTTCGGCGCGACGCCCGTGGCCGGATAGAGGTGCGCACCTCCCGTGCCGACGGTGAACTGCCGGATGGCCTGGCCGGATGGGCGACCCTCCGCCGTCTGCCGGGCGAAGCGCTCGTACAGGTGATCGTGCGCATTGGCCACCACGTCCACGCCCGCGGCATCGAGCAGCGCGTAGATGTCGCGCATGAACCGATTCGGGCCGTTCGGGCCGGACGTGAACAGCGGATGGTGCCACACGGCCAGCGTGCACGGCCGTTCCGCGGCCGCCAGCGCGCGCCTCGCGAAGTCCCACTGCGGCGAGCCGGGCGAGGCCGGCACGTTCGAGTTCAGCATCAGGACGTGCCAGTCGCCGAGGCGCAGGTCGTAGTAGCCGGTGCCGTCCGTCCCCGCGGCATCGCCGAAGTACTGGAAGTAGGATGCGGCGTTCGGTGACTCGTATTCGTGATTGCCGGGCACAGCCAGCCATCGCCCGCGGAACCGGCCCCAGGAGGGCTCGAAGCACCGCAGGAAATCCTCGGTGGAGCCGCGCGGGTAGGCGAGATCCCCGGCCAGCAGGACGTGACCCGGCAGCCGATCGACAACCAGGGCCGTGGCCTCGGGACCCGGTGATCCGCACATGCCGATGTCGCCCGCCACAATCACGCTGGCAGTGCCCGTGCCCCCTTGCCCTGTCCCGATCCCGCCGCCGGGCGTGGGCCTGACCGGCGAGCCGCGGTCTCCACTGCAGGCTGCCATCCACGTGGCGGCCAGGCCGGCCGCGAGCACTCGTGCCGGAAGGCGGGGCAGGACAGCCGCCATGTTTGTTCAAGCTTAAGCATACGTGCTACCGTTCCGCCACAGACGTCTTCGCTCGAATGGCTGTCCCTTCTCCACCGCCGCCGGGCTCACGCCTGGTCCTGTCCCCGCAGGAAGCCCTCGTGGCGGGCGGACCCGCGGCAGAACTCGAACACCGCGTGCAGGATCTGTTTCGCCAGGGCTACCAGCACGTGGTCGTGGACCTGCGGAGCGTGCCCATGGCCGACAGCGCGGGCATTCGCGCCCTCGTGCGCGGCCACACCACCGCCCAGCGCCTGCATCGCCGCTTCACCATCGTGGCGCCCAACGCGAGGGTCAGCGAGCTGCTGCGCCTGTCGCTCCTGGACCGGGTCCTCGAGATCAAGGATTCGATCGCCGAGGCGAAGACCAACGAGCTGCAGTGGGACCGCGTGCTCACCGTCGTCGGCGTCATCGTCGTCAGTGTCGCGCTGGTGGGGGTCGGCATGCTGTGGCCGGGTCTTGGCCTCCAGCCAGGCGGCGCGGGCGGCTCGGAGATCCTCGGTGCCCAGCAGCCGCCTGGTCCGCTGAGCCATCCCTTCTTCGAGCTGGCCAAGCTGATGGCGGCCGCCGTCATCGGCATGCTGGTCACCGTGGTGCATCGACAGACACGAACCGAGCGGATGCCCAACGCGACCATGGACCAGGCCCAGGTGCTCTTGTGCGTGTCCGGCGCGCTGATGATGATCATCATCGGCAACTCGCTCGCGCGTGCGTTCGGCATCGCGGGCGCGGCCAGCATCATCCGCTTCAGGACGCCGGTCGAAGACCCGCGGGACATCACCATCCTGTTCATCCTGATGGGCCTCGGGATGGCGGCGGGGCTGGGCGCCTTTGCCGTGGCCGGGCTGGGCACGCTCTTCCTCTGCGCGATGCTGCCGGCCCTGAACCTGTTCAGCGAGGACCGGCCACGCAGCATGATCGTGGAGGTCGTGGCGGACGGGCGCGAGCTGCCCATGTCGCACATCCACCAGGTGTTCGCCGTCAACGGCATCGTCTTCGAGCCCCGCGAGGTGACGCAGGGCGACGAGGCCACGGTGCGCTACCTCGCGACGCTCGGGCCCGGCGATTCCATCGAGGACCTGAGCGCGCAGCTGATGGGCGACGGCAAGATCGGCATCAAGCATGTCTCGTGGCACCCGCCGAAGCGCAGCTGACCGGCCCGGGCGCGTCAGCCGGCGCCGCGAAGTGGTGGTGCTCGAGCCGGCAGAACGGCGGAGCGCCATGCTGCGCCTCATCGGCGGTGCCCGCCAGCGCCTCGTCCTGTCGCTCTTCCGCTGCGACGACGCCGAGGTGCTGGACGGGCTCGCCGCGGCGCTCGCGCGCGGCGTCGAAGTGCACGCGCTGCTGACCAAGCGCGCGAAGGGCGGCCGCAAGCGGCTGAAGAAGCTCTGGGAGACGCTCGAGGAGATGGGAGCCACCGTCAACTGGTACGCGGACCCCGTCGTCAAGTACCACGCGAAGTACCTCGTGGCAGACGAGGGGCCGGCCATGGTGGCCACGCTGAACCCGACGCGCAAGTGCTTCACCCGCACCTGGGACGCGGTGCTCGTCACGCACGACGAGGCCGTGGTGGCGAGCCTGCTGCACCTGTTCGAGTCGGACACGCAAGGCCGGCCGCCCGCGCTCGGGCGCCGGTTCAGTCGGCGCCTCATCGTGGGCCCGGAGCGCGCTCGTGCCGATGTGCGCCGGCTCATCGCGGAGGCGCGGCACAGCATCCAGATCCTGGATCACAAGCTGTCGGATCCCGAGGTCGTCGCCCTGCTGCGCGAGCGCCGGAAAGCCGGCGTGGCCGTCTCGGTGATTGGCTCTCCGCTGCCGGGGGCCCTGGACCCGCACGGCCGGCTCATCATCATCGACGAGACACGGGCCGTCATCGGCAGCATGGCCCTGTCCACCCTCAGCCTCGACTTCCGCCGGGAGGTTGCCGTGAAGGTGGAGGACGCGGCCGCGGTCCGCCGGCTGAACCAGGCGTACCGGGAGCTGAGCGCCCGCGTCGGGGCGGGGGCCAGGCGTCTTCCCGGAGAACGGCCGTGAGGCGCACCGTGCGTCGAGGGCTGCTCGCGCTCGCGATTCTGCCGTGCCTCGGTGCAGGCAATGCGTTGGCGCAGACGGCGGCACCGCCAAGGCGAGGGCTGGTCTGGGACGATCGCCCATCCCTCGTATTCGGCGAGGACCTGCACGTCGACCTGCGCGCGAAGTTCGCTTTCGACTGGCGCGGGTTCGACCCAGCCCTCGACGAGGATACTTTCGATCTGGACGTGATGCGCTTCGGTTTGAAGGGCGAGCTCACACGGCACCTCGACTTCGAGATCGAGCGCGAGTTGAACAGCGACGGGAACTGGGAGGACTGGCGTGACGTGTACCTGAACTGGGACACGTTCGATGCCTTCTCCGTGCGCGGCGGCCGCTTCAAGATGCCCTTCGGGATGGAGCAGAACATCGGGCGCACCGACCTGGACTTCATCTACCGCACGCGGATGTCCACGCAGCTCACGCCGAACCGCGACAAAGGCGTGTCGGTATACGGCCGCCGCTTCGGCCGCGGCCTCACCTACGAGTTGGGTGTCTTCAACACCGACGGCGATATCGGCAAGCTCGAGGAGCCGCAGTTCCCGACCGGGGAGGACGACCGGCTCGGTCCGACTGTCTCGGGGCGCGTGACGGCCGCGGTGCTCCGGCCGCTGGTGGGTCAGGACGCGGCGCTCGGAAGCCTTCGCGTCGGCGCCGCCTACACGAACGGCCGCCTTCCCGAAGGGCTGAACAGCCTGCGCGGCGAGACGCCGTACGGTTTCGATTACTTCGAGCCGGTGTACGTGAAGGGCCGCCGCCAGCGCTTCGGCCTCGAGCTGGACTGGACACCTGGGCCGTACGGGCTCCGCGCGGAGTGGGTGCAGTCGCGGGAGGATCGAAAGCAGCAGGGGCTGGGCGACCGGGATCTCTCGGACTTCGTCGGCACAGGCTGGTTCGTCAGCGGCACCTGGATCGTCACCGGCCAGGACAAGGACGACAACATCAGCATGCGGCGATCGCTCATGCGTGGGGGACCCGGTGCCATCGAGCTGGTGGCGCGCTACGAAGAGCTCGGCTTCGGCAGCGCCAGCAGGGAGGGGATCGCGTTCAGGAACCCGCGCGCGGACCACCTGCTGGAGAACACGGATCGCATCTGGACGGTTGGCGTGAACTGGTACCCGGCACCGCACCTGAAGGTGGTGGCCAACGCCATCCACGAGGCTTTCGAGGACGAGGCGCGCACGCCGAGGGCGGGGGAGACGACGTTCTGGTCGGGCGTGTTCCGAATCCAGGTTGTGTTCTGAGGCCCGCGGCCTCGTGACACGAGGTGCAGCATGCTCGTGAGGCAGGGGTTCGTCATCATCGCGGCCGGTATCCTGGTGTGGTCGAGCCTGGCGGTCCGGCGCGCGAGCACCGCGTGCGGTGACACGCCAGAGACCGCGGGGCGCATGTTCCGGCGATTCGCCCTTGCCGCCGCGGCATGGGTGGCGCTGACCATGGGCCTTGCGGCGAGCGGTGTGCTCGGCCGCTTCGACCTGAAACCGCCACCGCTGATGTTCCTGCTGTCGGCCATCGTCGTGCTCGGCGTCGTCCTGGCGCGGTCCACCGCGGGCGACCGGCTGGCGCGCGGCATTTCGATGGCGGAGCTCGTCGGCCTGCAGGCGTTCCGCCTGCCGCTCGAACTCGTCATGCACGAGGCCCACGTCGAAGGGCTGATGCCGGCCCAGATGAGCTATTCCGGGCTGAACTTCGACATCGTCACGGGCATCACCGCCCTCCTCCTCGCGGTGTGGCTCCGCGTGGGACATCCGCCTCGCGCGGTCGTCATGGGCTGGAACATCGTCGGCCTGGCGCTGCTCGTGAACATCGTCGCGATCGCCGTGCTGTCGACACCGATCTTTGCCGCTTTTGGATCCACGCCCGACCGGGTGAACACCTTCGTGACGCGGCCCCCTTACGTGCTGCTGCCGGCGGTGATGGTGCTGGCCGCGTGGGCCGGGCACCTGGCGATCTTCAAGGCACTGGCGTCGACGCGCGCGGGCCTTCAGCGCTGACCGCGTGACGCGGCGTCGTCTCGCACGGCTTCGGCCCGCGTCACGAGGTCGTGGCCGGCGGGGAAGTGTTTCCGCCGGATGTCCACGGCTTCTTCGGCCAGTGGAAGAGCGTCGCCGGCCCTGCCGGCGTCGATCAGCAGCTGGGCGTGCGCCAGGAGGGCTGCGGCGATCGACAGGTGATTCGGGGGCATCACGCGCCGGAGCATGTCGACGGACTGCCCGGAGAGCGCCAGCGCTTCGCGCGCGCGGCCGGACCTGGCGTAGACCTGTGCCTGGAGCCCGATGCCGGTGGCAGTCTCGAGGTGCTCGGCGCCCAGCGTCTCGCGCTTGATCGCCAACGAGTTCGAGAGCAGCGTGGCCGCCCCGGCGAGCCTGTTCCGCGACACGAGGACGCGTGCCAGGTTGTGCATGCCGCGAGCGACGGCGGGATGGCCGTCGCCCAGCGCTTTTCGCCGGATTGCCAGCGCGTCACGGAACATCGCCTCGGCCCCTGCGAGGTCGCCGCGATCCTCGAGGAGCGACGCGAGGTTGTTCAGGGTGACGGCCGTTTCCGGGTGCTCGTCACCCAGCACCCGGCGGCTGATCTCGAGGCTGGCGCGATACAGCGGCTCGGCCTTGTCGTACTGCCCCGTGTCGTGCAGCAGCGACGCGAGGTTGTTGTACGAGGTGCCGACGATGAAGTGATCTGGCCCGTAGACCTGCAGCCGCATCTCGAGCGCCTCGCGCATGTAGCGCTCGGCCTCGCCGAAGTGTCCCAGCTGATTCTGCAGCTGCCCGTACTGCATGAGGGAGTTGGAGAGCAGCGGGTGCGCGGTCCCGAAAGCCGCACGCCGGATTTCCAGCGCCTCTCTCAGGACCGGCTCGGCATCCGTGTAGCGCGCGCGCCGCCGCAGCATCTGCCCGAGGTTGTTCAGCGCGACGGCGACCTGCGGGTCGCCCGCCGGCCGCACCTGCCGCCACATGGCGATGGCCGTGCGCAGCATCTCCTCGGACTCGTCGTACCGGCCCTGCTGATCCAGCGCCAGCCCGAGCCCGTTCAGCGAGAACGCGACGGCGTCGTGCGTGTCGCCGTGCTGGGCGCGCCGCATGGCGAGCGCGCGGCGGTGCAGGGCCTCGCCCTCGGTGTAGTTGCCCTTCTCCCGCGCCACCTCTGCCATCTCCGCCAGCGTGTCGGCGACATCGTCAGGGCCCGTGCCGGCGGACTCGCGGAGCTGAAGCGCGCGGGCCAGGAGCGACTCCGCCTGATCGAAGAGCCCGAGCTGCCGGTAGACACGGCCGATGGCGTCCATGAGCCGGCCCTGGACGGCGGGCTGGCTGGCCAGACCGCCCTCGATCCGCGCCGCACCCCGATCCAGCAGCTCGCGCGCCGTGACCGTGCCGCCCCGCGACTCGCGCGGGTCGGACACCTCGAAGATGCCGACGAGGAACGACGCCACTTCCCTGGCGGCATCGCGTTCCTGCTGCGCGAGGTCGCGCTCGCGGGCCACGCGCGCCGCCTGCACCGACACGAGCACCGAGAAGGCGACCAGCATCAGCACGAACAGGCCGGCGACGGTGACTTCCCAGCGGTGGCGCGCGACGAACCGCCGCGCCCGGTAGGCCCATGTGGCCGGGCGCGCATGAATCGGCCGCCCCTCGAGGAAGCGCGCCACGTCGTCGACCAGCGCTTCCACGGATCGGTAGCGCCGCTCCCGATCCTTGTGCAGCGCCGTGCCGACGATGATGTCGAGATCCTCGTGGAGGCCTGCCACGACCGTGCTGGGGCGCGGGGCATCGGTGTCGCACACCACCCGCTCGATCTCCCGGGCGCTCAGCGTCGTGAACGCGTGCGGGCGTCGCCCCGTGGCGAGCTCGAAGAGCAGCACGCCAAGGGCGTAGACGTCGGTGGCCGTGGTGACGGGCTCGCCGCGCACCTGCTCGGGCGAGGCGTAGTCGGGCGTCAGCATCCGCATGCCCGTCATCGTCCGCGCCGACAGCTCGGGGTCGTCGGAATCGAGCAGCTTGGCGATGCCGAAGTCCAGGAGCTTGGGTGTGCCGTCCGCCGTCACGATGATGTTCGAGGGCTTGATGTCGCGGTGGACGATCAGGTGGCGATGTGCGTGACCCACGGCTTCGCAGACCACGAGGAAGAGCCGCAGCCGTTCCTCGAGCGTGAGGTGCTGATCGCGCGCGTGCGCGTCGATCGGCCGTCCCTCGACGTACTCCATCACCAGGTAGGGCCATCCATCGCCCGTGGTCCCGCCGTCGACGAGTCGCGCGATGTTCGGGTGCTGCAGCGAGGCGAGGATCTGCCGCTCGGCCCGGAACCGCCGGACACGCTCCTGGTCGAGCAGGCCGCGCACGACCTTGATGGCCACGCGCTGCTCGAAGGCGCCATCGGCGCGCTCACCCAGGTAGACCGTTCCCATGCCGCCCTGGCCGATCTCCGAGATGATGCGGTACGGGCCCAGTCGCTGGTCGATGGGTCCGGACGCGGCGGTCGCCACGGCGCGGATGGCCTCGTCCACCGCCTGCTCCAGCTCGCCGGCATCGCGGGCGTCGGCCTGCAGCATCGAGAGCACGAGCGCCGCCATGGCCTCGTCATCGGCGGCCGCGCGGACCACGGCGGCGCGCTCCGCCGCCGGCTGCGCCGCGGCGTGCTCGAACAGCGACTCCACGCGCCCCCAGCGTTCGGGAGTCATGTCAGGTGGCGACGGAGTGGCCCAGCTCGACTCTGAGCCATGCCTTGGCCATGCGCAGCTCACGGTCCACCGTCGCGGGGGAGACGCCCACTGCCTCGGCGGTCTCGTCATAGCTCAAGCCGCCGAAGAAGTGCAGCTCGACGATGGCCGACTTGCGGGAGTCGAAGGTGGCGAGGCGCTCCAGGGCCTCGTGGAGTTCGAGGATGTCGAGGCGCCGGTCCGGCGCGGGGAGATCCACCTTGTCGAGGTCGATACGGATGGCGTCGCCGCCCCGCTTGTCGCGCCGCCGCGCACGAGCGTGATCCAC
>JBFWQE010000022.1:0-52414 GCA_050249615.1 Vicinamibacterales bacterium | reverse complement strand
CACCCCCCCGTCGCGACGCCCGGGCGTCGCGAAACCGACTAGGCCTGGAATGACGGCGTCCTTTCGTCGAACATCGTCTCGTAGCGCGTGCCTGCGTACTTCCGGCGCAGTTCGTCGAAGTTGAGGATGGCGGTCTTCAGGTCGTCACCCGTGTTCTTCAGGGTGCCTCCCTGCAGCCGCTGGCTCCGGCCGGTTAGGAAGGTCACGGCCTTGTCCGCAAACGCCCCCTCGTCTGCCAGCAGGTCCTCGTACCACAGCCGGAGTGTCGGCAACCGGAGCTTCGCGGCGTAGGCCTCGAGCTGGCTGTCCCATTCCTCCCTCTGGGCAAGGAGCGCCTCGAACTCGCCGGGGTCAACCTCGAACGCCGGCAGCCGCGTGGACTCGTTCAGCAGGTTCCAGTTCCCGGAGACCTTGTACTGGCGCCGCGCATTCAGCGTAGAGACGACGGCCTTGACGGCGTTCCGGCGCTGCAACTGGATGATCTTGCAGCGCCGCTCGCGAAGGAGGGCCGCGAAGCCATCAGGATCGAGCACGTCGAGCAGCTTGGTCTTGAAGCCGATGGCACGATGGCTGCCAACGAGCGGCGGCGTGAGAAACGAGCGGCACCACGCGATCTGCTCGGCAGCGGTTCTCCCCTCCTTCTTCATGGCATCCAGCTTCTCGGTGAGCGCCAGGATCTGCGGGTGGGACTTGAGCGCGGTGATGAGGAATGTACTGCCGGCCCGCTCGACGAACAGGATGACGAAGGGCGTGGCCTGGAAACGGAAGACCAATGATCGTGGATTCATGAGTGTTTCGCCTGGGCGCCGCCCAGCATCAGCTGCAGGAGCCCGCGATCGAGAATGGACGGCGGCCAGTACCCCACCGCCTGGCGGGCCAGCCGCCGGGTCCTGGCGGCATCGCCCCGCCGGAACGCGGCCCATGCCATCTGCGTGGCCTGTCGGCCCAGCTCACGCCGCTTGCGGCCGCGAAGCGCGCCGAGCTCATCCGGGAGATTGTCGTAGATCGAGGTGAGGAGGGCCAGGGCATCCGGCGTCTTGGCATGGTTTGCCCAGCCGGCGATGACGCCTGCCAGGTGCTGGCCTCCACGCTCGCGGAGGGCGGGATGGATCTCCACCGCCTTCCGCATGAACTCACGGGCCTCTGTGAACGCGCCGCCGGTGTACGCCTGCGCGGCGGCGCGCAGGAAACCGCGGCTGTACGCTTCGTCACGGCGCGCCCGCCATGCCTCCGGCAGCGAGGGATCCTGGAACGTCTTGTCGAGGACGGCGAAGGTGGCCACCGTCATCTGGGCGCCGATGCGCGTCATCTGCTCCAGGTGGAAGCGGTACAACGATACGGGCTTCGGCACCCATTCCATGCGGCATCCGGCGCGCGCGAGGCGGAGCCACATATCCCAGTCCTCGTAAGAGCGGAGGGTCTCGTCGAAGAGCCCGACGCGCGCCTGCCACTCCCGACGGAGGAGGACGCTGCCGACGTGCAAGGGGTTACCCAGCAGCAGGTCCGCCAGGCCCGCCGGAAGGGGTCGATCGAAGACCTCCCCTATCGGGCGACCCTCCTGGTCGATCAGCACGGCCTGCCCGGCCACGAGGCCCAGCCCCGGATCCCGCTCGAACGCGGCCAGCAGCAGCTCGAGCTTCTCCGGCAGGAACTGGTCGTCTGAGTCGAGGAAGCTCAGGAACTCGCCGCGTGCCTCTCGCAGACCCGTGTTGCGCGCGGCCGACAGCCCCCGATTCTCCTGCCAGACGTAGCGAACCCTCGGATCCGTGAACCCCTGGCACACGGCTGGCGTGTCGTCGGTAGACCCATCGTCCACGACGATGACCTCGAGGTCGGCTCGCGTCTGCGCGAGGGCGCTGCGGATGGCGTCGCCCAGGTACCGGCTCTGGTTGTAGGCCGGGACGATGATGCTTACGGTTGGCATGACGGGCTGGTGAGGATTACGCCGTCCGTGTCCTCTGAGAGGACCTTAAGCGGAAGGTCCTGCCTGAGGTCCTGCTCGGAGGGCATCGACCTCTGCGTCAGCGATCGCAGGTACACGACAACAGCACAGCTTCCCGCGATGTCTTGGCCGACCGCCGCGAGTTCAGCAGCATATTGGTCGTTCGGCAGCTGTGTCATGAGAAACCGCCGCCGCGGCAACGATCGGGCGCTCCTGCGCGTGTGTAGATAGACGATCTCAGGTGCGTTCGAGTAGACGGTGATCTCGTCCGGGAGGGCGCGCACCCGGGCCAACGTTGTCGATGTCTGCCACTCCACGCTGGAGAAGCCGAGTCCATCAGCGTGCCCGCGTGCGATGACGGTCGAGCCACGAATGACGTGTCCCGCCGCGAAAGCTGCAAGCAGCGTGACAACGCCGTACATTGCCGACGGCCGGGCGCGCAGCAGGGGCCATGCCAGGTCGATGGCTGTAAGGGCTACGA
Organism: Vicinamibacterales bacterium; assembly: GCA_050249615.1. Classification (GTDB taxonomy): domain Bacteria; phylum Acidobacteriota; class Vicinamibacteria; order Vicinamibacterales; family UBA2999; genus VFZN01. The sequence continues at coordinate 49,991 of JBFWQE010000022.1, read as the reverse complement.
CGATCCCGGCTGCCAAGACCGGTAACAGGATCCTGTCGTCGAGGGGCGTATTCGCGTCGAACAAGGAGATCGAGACAGCCAGGAATCCCATGTATCCGAAGATGAACAGCAGGAGCAGGGTGGCCAAGGCCGGCGCCCGGCGGTGCTTCCTCGCTGTGCGGACAAACGTCATCGTGGCAAAAGCGAAGATCGCGATACACGCCGCGAGTCGAATCGTGCCTGGAGTCGACTGCGGGAGCAGCAGCCAGGCCGTCACAGTGTGGAGCGCCTCCCAAGCTTGAGGCCACCCGACCGGATGGAATCCCAGTTCGCGATTGGTAGACGTTCCCGCAACCAGGACATTTCTCAGAGCCCATGACACGGCGGGCAGTGAGCTGACACCCCCGAATAGCAGGGTATCGATGATCCGTTGGCGCAACCGTGGTCGGCCGAGGAGGACAATGCCCGCCATACCGGTCGCCACGCATGCTGCCCCTGCATACCGGGTGAGGACAGAGAGACCGATCAGCAACGCCGCCCAAAGGAGATGCGGGCGCGAATCGTGTTCCAGATACCGAGCCAATAGGCCAAATCCGCTGAGGACCAGGACGAGGAACAGCGGCTCAGACAGCACGGAGCCGTGCACCAGCAGCATCGAGGTGGAACCAGCCATCAACACGGCACCAATGACCGAGAGCCATCGCGCGTGACTGCTGGAGTCCCAGACGGCCAGGCCGAGCAGGCAGATGTTCGCGGCGAACAAGATCGCGTTCACCCAGCGGGCGACCGCGTACGGATCCGAGCCGAACAGGCTGACGACCGACAGCAGCAGCGGATACAGTGGTGGGAACTGGGCGGTGGCGGCCGCATCGATGCTCGTATCGAGAGCCAGAAACGCGCGGGCGACCCGAATGTAGTGAACGGAGTCGGGTGAGGTCCCGGCACCCCAAAACGTCATCACCAGCAGGGCGGCGGTGCCAAGGCACGAGACAATGCCCACCCCAAGGGGCGACCATGCGTGCGGGTGCATGACGAGCCTTCGCTCGGTCGCGAGCGTAGCGGAGGACACGGAAGAGCCGCGAAGGTCCAAACCGGGGTCTCAGACTATCGAACCACTAGGGCTGGATACGCCTGCGTGAGGGCCACCGCGCTCTGTGCCTTCGAGTGGCTGCTGTTCGTCGCCGAGGTACAACGTCTTCCAGGACAACTTCGGGTGAACGGATCCGGACACCCGGCCGCCCATCCAAAGGCCGGAGCGATCTTCCATGTCGAGGACTTCGAAAGCGAGCGCGTCATCGCATCGCAGGATCACCTTTCGGCCGTTCTGCCTGAACAAGACCGCCAACCCGTGGATGCCGGTGTTCAGCAGGTCACCGGGGATCCAGCACACGCTGCGAAACACGCCTGTCGGCAAACCCGTGTCCCGCGTGATCGGATCGGTCTCATTCGAGGCCGAGACGAATGCGAGGCTCTGCTCATTCGACACGTGGAGGCATACGTGGATGTGCGCACCTGGCGACAGGTTCTGGTACTCCACCTCGACCACCAGCGGCGTGGACATGCTGATCAGATCGTTCGGATCCCCCTCCGCGCGCTTGACCGACACTCGCCGGAGCCTGACTTTGTCATTGCCCGGCCCTGTTCGGGGATCCGACCACACTCGCTCGTTCTGGGCGGATGAAGCGGCCGACAGGTACCGGCGTACCACATCGCTGGTGGGCCCATCGGCTGCGAGCCGTCCCTCTCGAAGCCACATGACGCGTTGACAGAGGTTCTGCACGGCCACCATGTTGTGGCTGACGAAGAGCACCGTTCGTCCCTGGCGTCCGACTTCGCTCATCTTGCCAAGGCATTTCTTCTGGAACGCGACGTCACCGACGGCGAGCACCTCATCCACCAGGAGCACCTCGGATTCGAGGTGTGCGGCTACCGCAAACGCCAACCGCACGTACATCCCACTCGAATACCGCTTGACCGGCGTGTCCAGGAACCGCTCGATCTCGGCGAATGCGATGATCTCGTCGAATTTCCGGTCGATCTCCGCGCGCCGCATGCCAAGGATTGCGCCGCTCAGGTAGATGTTCTCCCGCCCCGTGAGCTCAGGGTGAAAGCCTGTTCCCACCTCCAGCAGCGTTCCCGTTCGACCCTCGATGACGGCCCGGCCCTCGGTGGGCTCCGTGATCCTGGACAGCACCTTCAACAAAGTGCTCTTGCCCGCTCCATTCAGGCCTACGAAGCCGATCACCTCTCCACTCTTCACCTCGAACGACACGTCCCTGAGGGCCCAGAAGACCTCATCGGCAGTGGCCTTCTGGAACATCCGGGCCAGTTGGCCCAAGTGTCGTCGCGCCCCTGCGTCATGACTGAGGCGATAGCTCTTGCCCAGCCCCGCCGCCGTGATCGCCAGCTCGCTCATAACACGTCCACAACACTTCGCTCGGTTCGACGAAACACGTACGCCCCACTGACGAGCGACAGCGCCACGACCATGCCCGCTCCCACTGCCATCAGCCCTGGCGGGTCTGCCGATCCAAGCAAGGCCCACCGGAAGCCCTGGATGATGGCACTCATGGGGTTCAGCTGGTAGAGCACGACGGCAGATTGGGGCACGAGGCTGACCGGGTAGATCACCGGCGATGCATACATGAGCGCCTGGAGGAGAAAGGCGATGGCGAACGAGACATCGCGATACCGAACGGAGAGAGTCGCCAGCCAGAATCCGGCGGCAAGGGCGAATGCGAGGGTCACCAGGAACAACAAGGGGACCGCAAGCATCTCCAGCCGCATAGGAAGGCCGTAGTATGTGAGCACCAGCAGAAACACGACGAAGGATGCGGCAAAGTCTGGTATCCCCGACGCAGCACCTGCGGTCGGTATCATCAGGCGCGGAAAGTAGACCTTTGAGATGAGGTGCAGGTTGTCGACCAGGCTGCGAGCCCCCTTCGTCACGGCGTTCGAGAAGAACGTCCAAGGAAGCAAGCCTGCAAGCGCAAACAGGGGATAGGGAACGCCGTCAGACGGGACGCGCACGACTCGTCCGAACACGAGGCTCAACAGAGCCATGTAGATGATCGGACGCAGGAAGATCCATGCAAGCCCGAGCGCGGTCTGCCGATGCGCACCACGAATCTCGCGTACGATCAGGAAGTACAGAAGCTCCCGACGCTCCCATAGTTCACGCAGTCCCAGCGACGCCCATCCCCGGGATGGCTCGATGATCACGCGGGGAGTCGTCACGGCGCGGTCGCGGAATGCTGGATCGCGCCAGCGGATGCGGAATTCATCACTGTGGAGTGACCTCTTCGATTCGGCCGTCTGCAGGACTCAGAGCTGCACCGGGCCGCCCCAGCGCCCGAGCACGAAATCAGCGGTACCGCGCCACATCGCACGGCGGTGGGCGCGCATCTCGCGCCACTTCGGCCTGACCGTCCAGCTCGTCAGCGTCCGCGCAATCTGAAAACCGGCGGACAGCCACACTCGCGCCGGCGCCCGGTGCTTCGCCAGCGTCAGCAGCCGGTTCCGCGTGGCATAGTACGTCACCGTCGGCGCCGGCCGGTAGTCGCGCCGCACGCCCTTGTGCCACAGCCGCGCCTGCGGCACGTGGACCACCTGCCACCCCGCACGCGCGGCACGCAGGCACCACTCCGTCTCCTCCCAGTAATAGAAATACCGGGCGTCGATCGGGCCCACCTGCTCGATCACGGATCGACGGACCAGGATGGCGCACCCCGAGATCCAGTCGACCTGCCGGGGCGAAGCGTACTGGCCTTCGTCCGCCACGTTCTGCCCCTCGTGGAACGATTCCCAGGAGGCGCTCAGCCGCCCGCCCGCCGACTGGATGATGCCCGGCTCGTCATGGTGATACACCATCGGCCCCACGACACCGATCCGTGAGTCGCGCTCCCCGGACCCCACCAGCGTCGCGATGCAGTCCGGCGCCAGCACCGTGTCCTCGTTGAGGACGAACACCCAGTCCGCCCCCTCGTCCAACGCGGCCGCGATGCCGACGTTGTTGTTGCCGGCGTAGCCGAGGTTGTGCTCCAGCGGGATGACGCGCACGCCCGGGAAGGCCGCACGCACCGCCTCCACAGACCCATCGGTCGAGGCGTTGTCCAGCAGGATCACCCGGTGGTTCGCGTACGTGCCCGCGGCGAGCGACGCCAGGCACTCCAGCGTATCGTGCCGGTGATTCGTGTTGAGAATCACCGACACCACCAGCGGGCCGGCGCCCCTGCCGCTTGCAGCCATCATCCGAACACGTACGGGTAGACGGCGCGCGCACGCGACCGCCTGAGGAGTTCCATGAGCGCCAGCGGGACACCCAGCCCGAAGCCCACGACGAGCGGCAGGAAGATCGCCTGCGTCGCAAGCATCCACGGCGCCAGATGATAGATGGCGCGTGAGCTGTACTCCATCACGATCCCGTGGACGAGGTAGATGCCGAACGACTTGCTGGCCAGGCTCGTGAAGGCGCTCGAGAACGGCACACGGACGTCGGGGAACGCGATGAACGCGAGAATCACCGCCGCCGCGTACAGCCCGTCGATGGGCGTCACGCGGTTCTCCACCCACGGTTGGCCCGAGGCGGCGAACAGCAGTTCCCACTCGACCACGCCGGCCACGAACAGCACGGCGGCGGCGGCCAGCAGGTGCCACCGCAGGCGATGGATGGCCGCCTTGAACACCTGCTGCTCGAATCCGACGACCACGCCCAGCGTGAACCAGAAGAGCTGTGCGGCGAACAACCACTTCGGAAGCGCCGCGGCCAGCGGCGTCAGCACCGGGTGCTCGACACCCAGCACGACGACGTACTGCAGCAGGTACACACCCAGCTGCAGGGCCCCCGTCACGAGGAGCAGCGCCCGCCACTGCCGGCGCGCCGCCCACACGAGGAGCGGAGCCAGCAGGTACAACTGCATCAGCAGCGGGACGTAGTAGTTGCTGGGGCTCGATGACCCGGTCAGGAGCATCCGGAGGTACCGCGCCCCTGAGAAGATCCGCCCCTCCAGCGCCAGCGCGATGAGGATGACGCCGGACCAGAACAGGTAGGGCGGAGCCAGCGCCCGGATGCGCGCGAGCACGGACGAGGCCGTGATGCCCGAACGACTTCGCCCCGCGAGCACCGAGACGAAGAACCCGGACACGAACAGGAACGCCGGAATCGTGAACACCGCGTACTGCTCGATCAGGCGCATCACCCAGTACGAGGCCGAGCCGACGGCGTCGTAGTTCGGCGAGGTCACGGGCCGATACCGATGCGCCCAGGAGAACATCGCCGTGAACCCGAACCCCGTCGCATGGAACAGCAGGACGTTGACGATGGAAAGGCCGTTCAGCAGCAGCAGCCGGTTGACCATGCCGGGCCGCGCTCAGCCCTGCTGAGCGGCCGCGCCGGCGACGACGGCGTCGGCCTCCGTCGTGCTCGCCACGCGCGCGAGGCGGAGCACCGGGGTCGTCGCCACGTACAGGCCCTCCACGGCCTCCTCCTCGCTCAGCGCAAACAGCCCCTCGACGGAGTTGAAGAACCGCCCGTTGTCCTGCGCGCGCTCCTTCCCCTCGTTGTCCATCGACGCCAGCGCCATCTTGTCCCGCCGCATCGTCAGGTTCTCGTCGATGCGCTTCGTCATCGTCTCCAGGACCAGCCGGTGCGCGTCGGTCTGCACGTCCGACATGTCCTTCACACCCGTCACCAGCTTGAGGAACGCGTGCTTGAGGTCGCTGGTCTGCACGTCCTGCTCGGTGAGGCGCTGCGCCTCCCAGAAGTAGGACTCCTTCTTCCGGCCCACGTCGTAGAACGCGGACAGGAACACCAGGAACCGGAGGTACGCCTGGCGGTAGCACTTCTCGAAGAAGGCGCCGGCCTCCTCCGCGCTGACCTCGCCGCGGTAAGTGCTGCCGATGGCCGCGGCCGCCAGCAGGCCGCTGTAGGTGGCCAGGTGCACGCCGCTCGAGAGCAGAGGATCCAGGAACGCCGCCGCGTCCCCGATCATGAAGTACCCGGGTCCGCAGAAGCGCTGCGCCGCGTACGAGTAGTCCTGCTCGGTGTAGGTCTTCGACACCATCCGGCCCGGCTTGACAATGTCCCTGATGAACGGCGACTCCTCGATGGCCTCGAAGTAGAGGTCGTCCATGGACCCCTCGCGCGCGACCACCGTGTCGCGGTGGACGACGACGCCCACGCTGGTCGTGCCGTCCCTCAGCGGGATGGCCCAGAGCCAGCCGTTCGGGATGGACCCGCAGGCGATGTCGCCCTCGCGGCCCGTGGCCATGCGGTCCGCGTCCTTCCAGTACGCCCAGATCGCGACGTTCTGGAAGATCTTGTGGTAGCGGCGGTTCTGCAGGTAGCGCGTGGCCATGAGGCCGTTCCGGCCGGACGCGTCCACGAGGTAGTCGAAGCCGATCTCGCCCCGCTCGACCTCCTTCGACTCCGCCCCGGCAGGGCCGTTCCCATCGTTGGCGCCGGCTTCGTGGCGGGCCCATGACGCGGACCGCGGCCGGTCGCCATCGAACGTGAGGCCCTGGACCTCGATGCCCTCGAATACCTTCACGCCCTCGCTGGCGGCGTGCTGGAGCAGCAGGTGGTCGAAGTCCGCGCGCTCCACCTGGAAGGCATAGGTGCAGTTCTCCGACAGCTCGCCGAAATTGAGCCCCCAGCGCTCGTCGCCCCACTCGAGGAAGGCGCCCTCCTTGCGCTGGAAGCCGAACTGCTCCATCTTCTCCCTCGCGCCCATCAGGTCCAGGATCTGCAGGACCGACGGCAGCAGCGACTCGCCGATGTGATAGCGCGGAAAGTGGGCCTTCTCGAAGAGCGTCACCTCGAAGCCCTGTCGGGCCAGGAGCGTCGCCGCGGTTGCCCCTCCGGGACCGCCGCCGATGACGAGGATGCGAGTGGCTTCTGGCACGGACTTCATGGGGTCTCCTTGTGACGATGTGAACATCTAGCCGAACAGGTAGTTGTAGTAGGGACGCACGGGCGACCGGCCCACCGCCTGCATCAGCAGCATGGGCACGGCCACCCCCGCCGCGACGAGCAGGGCCACCAGCAGAAGCTGGTGCGCGAGCAGCGTCGGCGCCAGGTGATACGACGCGCGCGACAGCAGCTCGAGCACCGGCGCGTGAATCAGGTAGATCCCGAACGAGCGGACGCCGAGGGCATCGAGCGACTGCCGTGCGGGCACCTTCTGCGCGTAGGCGAGGAACGTCAGGATGAACGCCAGGGCGTAGAAGGTGTCGAGGACGGTGGGCGTGGGCGTGAGCCATTGGCGCCCCGAGGCCCTGAAGACGAGCTCCCACTCCAGCAGCGCGAAACCACCGAGGCACACCGTTGCCCACGGCAGGAGCCGCCGCCAGCGTGAGATCCATTGCGTGACTTCCTGGACGTGGTAGGCGACGAACGTCCCGAACACGAACCAGAACACCAGGGTCGGGAAGAACCAGCCCGGCGCGTGACGATCGATCCACGCAGCCAGGGGCATGTCCAAACCGAGGAGCACGGGGTAGCGCGCCGCCTGCACGCCCAGTTGAAGCGCCGCCGCCGCCGCGAGGACCACCTTCCAGTTCGCCGCCATTCCCGCCACCAGGAATGGCGCCAGGAGGAACAGCTGCGTGATCAGCGGGATGTAGTAGTAGGGCTCGGCCGCCCGGCCGAAGAGCAGCTGCCGCGCGTATCCCGCTGACGTGTCCGTGGCGCCCTCCGCGAAGCGCCCGATGAAGATGGCAATCGACCAGAGCAGGTACGGTATCAACAGTGTCTTGAGCCGCGCGCCGACCTTGTCCCACCCGAATACGCGCTCCCGGCCGGCCGCGACGGCCACGAAGTATCCTGAGACGAACACGAACGCGGGCAGGCTGAACATGATCAGCTGCTCCATCGCCCGCAACACGTAGTACGTCGGCGTTCCCACCTGAGAGAAATCCGGGGCCGCGACCGGCGCGTAGCGATCAGCCCACCACATCAGCGACGTGAACCCCCACCCCGAGGCGTGGTTCACGACGGCTCCGAGAACGGCGAGGCCGTTCAGCAGCAGCAGGTACCGGGTCATCTCACGGGATCGGGCGTCGGTTGCCCGGCCTCTCGCCTCGCACCGGCGCCCGCGACGAGCGCGCGCCGGTCAATCTTTCCGGTGGACGTCCGCGGAAACGCCGCAAGCACGTCCAGGTTGACGGGCACGGCGTAGCCGGGAAGGCGGCCAGCCACGTGCGCGAGCACCGCGTCGGCCGTCAGCACCTGCCCGTCCTTCGCCGTCACGGCCGCCTCGATGAGGTTGCTGCCCTGGCCGTCCGGCACGGCGTACGCCGCCGCCTCCTCGATCAGCGGGCACGACAGCAGCGCGGCCTCGACCTCGTCCAGCTCGACCCGGTAGCCGCGCGTCTTGATCTGGCGGTCCTTCCGCCCGACGTACTTCAGGTTCCCGTCCGCCAGCTCCTCGACGATGTCGCCGCTGCGGTAGAAGACGTCCTCGTAGTGATCGCCGAATACCGGGCGGCGGTAGAAGCCGCGCGCGTTCAAGTCCGGCCTCCCCCAGTACCCGCGCATCGTCACGGCGCCGCGGATGAGGAGCTCGCCCTGCTCGCCGGGCGCGACCGGCTGGTCGTGACCGTCCACGACGAGTGTCTCGACGTTGGCGCACGGCCTGCCGATGGGCACGGGCTCGTCGCTGGAGGCCGGCGGCGGCGCTGGCACGTGGAAGTAGGTGCAGACGTTCGTCTCGGCCGGACCGTACAGGTTGCTGAACCTGACGTGCGGCAGCGTCTCCATCAAGGCGCGGAGGTGCTTCACCGGGAACACCTCGCCGGCGAAGAGAATCCAGCGCAGGTGGCTCAGGTCCACAGCCGGCAGGTTGCCGCGCTCGAGCAACTGGATCAGCGCGAACGGCACGGAGTACCAGACGGCGATCTGCTCGCGCGCCATCAGACGGGCCAGGTCCGCGGGGAGCTTCGTGATGGCCTCCGGCACGATGACTGTCGTCGCGCCCGCCTGCTCGGCGGCGAAGAAGTCGAAGGTCGAGAGATCGAAGTGCAGCGGCGCGTGGTTGCTCACCCGGTCCCCGGCGGACAGCCCGTAGGTGGCCGCTCCCCACAGCGCGAAGCTGAGGCCGCTGCGGTGCGTGTGCATCATGCCCTTCGGCGTACCGGTGGAACCGGAGGTGTAGAGGATGTAGGCGAGGTCCAGCTCGGTCAGCGTGAGCGCCGGCGGCGTGTCCGCGGCCGCGGCGTTCACCTCGTCCCACGACAGCGTCCGCAGTCCCTCGCGAGGCCCCGAGCCCACCAGGGTCGAGAGCCCGTGCCCCTGCTCCTCCAGGAGGCCCGACTGGTCGAGCCTGGCGTCCGTCGTGACGAGGTGCCTGATGCCGCAATCGCGGATGACGAACGCCGTGCGGGCGGGCGGCGCGAAGGGATCCAGCGGCACGTAGGCCGCGCCGGCCTTCATGATGCCGTGCATCGCCACGGCCACGTCCACGCTCTTCGTCGTGAAGATGCCGACGCGGTCGCCCCGGCGGACGCCTTCGTCCACGAGCCTGCGCGCCAGCCCGTTGCTGCGCCGCGCCAGGTCGCCGTACGCCAGCGCCGAGCCGGCGCAGCGCACGGCCTCGCGGTCCGGCGCCGCGTCGGCGGCTCGGTCCACGGCGTGAGGCAGCAGGTAGTTCATCAACGCCTATACCTTGGCGGCCTGGCGCTGCGAGACGTAGCCCGCCATGGCGCCGATGCTCTGGAAGTTCTCGAACACGACGTCCTCGTCCGGCACCTTCACGCCGAAGCGGTCCTCGATGAAGGCCACCAGGCGCAGGATGCCGAGCGAGTCGACAATGCCGGCGCCCAGGAGGTCCGCGTCGTTGGTGAGCGCGACCTTGCGGCCGTGCAGCAGCTCGTTCCGGACGAATTCAGCCAGGGCGGTCTCGTATTCGGTGGACATGGGTCTCCTCGGGGGAATGCAGTGGTCGGACGGTGCGGCCAGATCAGGCGGCCAGCTTGCGCCGCAGGTACGCGGCGATGGCGGTGAGCGAATCCAGGTTGTCGGTCGTGATCTCCTCGTCCGCGACGCGGATGCCGTAGCGCTGTTCGAGGAAGCTCACCAGCTCCAGGACACCGGTGCTGTCGATCACGCCCCGCTGGACGAGCGACTCGTCCGGGGCGATGGACTGGCCCGGCACGTCGATGAGCATGGTGCCGCAGATGAACGATCGGACATCCTCCACGATCTGCGTGTCGTCGAGGACCTGGCTCGGGTTCGGGTTCGTGGTCATGTGGTGTGGCACTCCATGCGTCGCGCGGCGGGCCGCAGGTCGACGCGGGTCGTCAGGGGCGGAAGGGCGGCTGGCCGCATCACGCCGTCGATGAGCTGATCGTGGGCGGCGTGCGCGGTGTACGCGAGCACCAGCGCCATGTTGTCGCGCGCCGCCGGCTCCTCGGTCCGCTGGACGCGCTCGAGCAGGCGGGCCACGGCGTCCGGCCGGAACAGGCCGCGCCGCGCGACGGCGCCGGCGCCGAGGCTTTCCAGCACCTCGTCGCGGCAGGGCCCGTGGACGAGGGCCATCGCGTCCGGCGCGCGGTACGGGTACTTGGGCCGCTGGACAATCGCGGGCGGCAGCGCGCCCTGGAACGCGCGCTTGAGCACGTCCTTTTCGCGCAGCACGCGCAGCTTCAGGCGCGGCGGCATCCTCCGCGACAGCTCGAACACGTTGATGTCGAGGAAGGGATAGCGGCCTTCCACCGCGTTGGCCATCGACACGCGATCGCCCTGCGACGAGAGCAGGTAGCCGGCCAGGAACTGCCGGATCTCCCAGTACTGCGCCTGGCTGAGCGGGTCCCAGCGATCGAACCCGGTGGGCGCCGTTGCTTCGACCTCGGCGATCCACTCGCGCGGATCGCGGGCCGCCGCGACCGGGTCGGCCAGCAACGGCAGCAGGCTGAGGCCGTTGCGCCAGCGCGGGTGGTGCGAGTATCCGGGCCGGTCCGTCTCGCGAAGGCCCTGCTCGTAGAACGCGTACCAGAAGGCGCGCGTGCGCCGGCCCGTTCGCGGCACATTGCCCTCGAGGCGATCCAGGAGGCGCCGCCGCCAGGGCGACCCCGGCGACCGTGCCCAGAACCGCCGGATCTTGTTCTCCTTGAACTGGTCGTACCCGCCGAAAACCTCGTCCGCGCCCTCGCCCGTCAGCACCACCTTGAGGCCGGTGTCCTTGACGAGCCTGGACAGCCGCATCAACGGCACCGGCGCCGTGCGGTGCATGGGCGTCTCGGTGTGCCAGATGGCCTTCCGGAGGTTGGCGGCAATCTCCTCGCGGCTCACGCTGACCGCGTGGTGCCGGGTCCCCAGCTCCTCGGCCAGCAGCGTCTGGAAGCGCGACTCGTCGTAGCCGGCATCCTTGAAGCCAATCGAGAAGGTCTGCAGGTCCGGCTGGTGGCGCGTCTTCGACAGCCACGTCGTGATGCTCGAGTCCAGGCCACCCGACAGATACGTGCCCACCGTGACATCGGCGCGCAGGCGCAGGCGACAGGCCTCGTCCAGCGCCGCCCGCAGCTCCTCCCGCCAGCTTTCGTCGGTGCGCGACACGTCGATGAGATCCGGCGAGTAGTCGACGTCCCACCACTTGCGGATGTCCACGCGGCCGTCGCGGACCTGCATCCAGGAGCCGGCGGGCAGCTGCCGGATGCCGGCAAATGGCGTGCGGTCTCCTTCGGCAGCCCACGACGCGAAGATGTCGCCGAGCGCCCGCAGGTCCCACGCGCGGGACACGCGGTCATCGGCCAGGATGGCCTTGACCTCGGACGCGAAGATCATCGTCCGGCCGTCGCCGAGCATGGTGTAGAAGAGCGGCCGCACGCCGAAGCGGTCCCGCGCCAGGAAGGCGGTGCGGGCATCGCGATCCCACAGCGCGAACGCCCACTGGCCGTTGAACCGGTCGAGGCACGCCGGCCCCCACGCGCGAAACGCGTTCAGCACGACCTCCGTGTCGCTCTTCGTGCGGAAGGGCTGCCCCGCCTGCTCCAGCTCGCGCCGCAACTCGATGTGATTGAAGATCTCGCCGTTGAAGGTGACCCAGTACCGCCCGTCCGCCGTGGCCATGGGCTGCTGCCCGCTCGACAGGTCCACGATGCTCAGGCGGAGGTGGCCGAAGGCCAGCTCCTCGTCCAGCAGGAACCCCGCCTCGTCCGGGCCCCTGTGGGTGAGCATGCCCATCATGCGGACCAGGGATTCCTGGCCGCACGCACCCGGGCCAATCTGCCCGACGATGCCGCACATGTGAGTGGTTTCGCTTCCGTCAGCCTGCGAGGACGACCGTGGTGCGATCCAGCTTGCCGCTCGCGGTCCGCGGCATGCTCTCGACCACCTTGACGACCGACGGCACCATGTAGCTCGGCATACGGCGGGAGATCTGCGCGAGCAGTTCCTCACCGGTCGCCGTGGCATCAGGCCGCAGTGTCACCGTCACGTGGATGCGCTCGCCCAGATCCGGGTCCGGCACGCCGAACGCGACCGCGTCCTGGACCACGCCGGTGCCGTAGAAGTACTCCTCGACTTCCGTCGGGCTCACCCGGAAGCCCGATGACTTGATCATCTGGTCCTTGCGGCCCACGAAGTACAGATAGCCCTCGTCGTCCATGCGGACGAGGTCCCCGGAATACACGGCCCACTCGTCGAAGGGCAGCTGCGAGGGCTGCACCGGGCTGCGCCGATAGCGCCGGTTCGTCAGCTCCGGGTCGTTCCAGTAGCCGAGCGCGACGTGCGCGCCGCGATGCACCAGCTCGCCGACCTCGCCGGGCTTGCACTTCCGGCCGTGCTCGTCCACCACCAGGATCTCGGCGTTCGGGATGGCCTTGCCGATCGACGTGGGCCGCACGTCCACCTGGTCCGGGTCGAGATACGTGGACCTGAACGCCTCGGTCAGGCCGTACATCAGGTAGATGCGCACGTGGGGGACGCGGCGCCGGTATTCGCGGACGTGTTCCTCGGCAAAGCGGCCGCCCGTGTTGGTGATGTAGCGCAGCGCTGAGAAGTCGAGGCCCGTCCAGTCGGCATGAATCAGCTGCGACCAGAGCGTCGGGATGCCGGCCAGCCCGGTGATGCGCTCGGATGCGAGCGTCTTCAGCGTGTCCCTCGCGTTCAGGTGCACCTTCAGCACCAGCGTCGCGCCGACGAGGAGCGCCGTCGTGAGCTGGTTGAAGCCGGCGTCGAAACTGAACGGGAGGATGCTGAGGATGCGGTCGTCGCTCGTGTTCTCCAGGTACTCCGCGACGCTTTCCGCGCCGGCCACGAGGTTGCGGTGCGAGAGCACGACGCCCTTGGGCAACCCGGTGGACCCGGAGGTGTAGATGATGGCGGCGACGTCGCGATCGATGCGGCGGACGGGCGTCTCCAGCCGGCCGCCGCCGATGGCGGAGGCCATATCCATGGTCCTGAGGTCGGCCACGCCCTCGGGCAGCGGCAGCGGCGTCCCGCAGGCCAGGACCGTCCCCAGCGACGACACGCCGTCGAACGCGGCGCCCAGGCCTCTGAGCCGCGGATACGAGGTGATGAGCGTCGTGGCGCCGCTGTCCTGGAGGATGTGGCGGACCTGGCGCTCCTTGAGCTGCCAGTTGATGTTGACGAACACGCCGCCGGCCATCGAGACGGCCAGCGTCGAGACGACCTCGTCGATGGACTTGTCGAGGTGGATGGCCACCCGGTCGCCAGGCTGCACGCCGATGTCGTGGACGAGGACGTGGGCCACCTGTCGGGCGTCGTCGGCCACCTCTGCAAACGTGCGCGAGCGGGCACCCTGGACCAGGCACGCCTTCCGGGGGAATGTCCTCGCGGAGTCGAGTAACAGATCGTGAAGAAGGGACTTCATATGGACGACGGGCGTCTATCGACGGGTCACTGACGCACCACCTTCAACGAGAGGTCGGAAAGTACCTTCGAAAGCGCGCTCGATACTTCGGAGTGCTACTCGACGGCGCAAGTGCGCAACGCGACCCCGGAATTGAGTCCGGCTAGAAGATCACGAACTGCTGGATGAGCCTGGCAACCTGGTTGAGGAGGCCTACTCCAACTGTCTTGAAGGCGCTGCTGGGGATGTAGATGATGTCGTCCGCCTGGATAGTGACATCGGGCTTCTTGCCCCTGATGATCGCGTTGAAATCAATCGGGATCGCCTGCCGGACACCATTCGCGTCGTGCCGTACGAGGAAACCTGCTTTGCTCTTCGCCGTGGCGAGCGGACCGCCGGCGTAAGTAATAGCCTGCGTGGCGGTCACAGTACCGTGCCTCGGAAGGGTGTATGCGCCGGGAACGTTCACGTCGCCGATGATGTACATCGTCTGGCCCTGCCGACGAGGAACGTAGAGCACGTCTCCTCCCTCCAGTGGGATGTTCAGATCGGGCCGCTTCCCACTGCGCAGGTCGTCCAGATTGATCGGAATGAGCTGCGCCTCGCTCGTCGGTTCCTTCTCGGGCGTATCGGTGGGCGGCGCGGGCGCGTCGAGGGGGGCGGAAGCGGTCGCGATCCGCGCCGTCACGCTCGGCCGGGTCACGCCGCGCCTATAGAGAATGCCAGTCCCATCCGCCCCTGCAGTGAGCCCTCCCGCTCTGCTGACCAGGTCGAGAAGGTACATCTCGCCCGTGATCACGAACTGCCCGGGAGTCGTGACTTCGCCCACGACGTGCACGGGGCGCGCGCGGTGCTGGTCAACCTGGACCCGCACCATAGGTTCGTTCACCAGTTCATGATCCCGAATCTGCTGGGCGATCTCACGCTCGAGCTGGATCGCGGTCATGCCAGCGGCGAACATGATGCCGACGTAGGGCACACGGATACGTCCCGAGTTGCTCACGCGAATCGACTGTTCGAACTCACGGAATCCCGAGACGCTGATGGAGAGTACGTCCCCGGGACCGATCTCGTAGTCGGCGACACCTGCGAGAGCGACGTCGGGCGTTGCTGCGACTGCGGGTGGCTCCTGCGCCAAGGCACGGCCCGGACAAATCAGAGCAGAAATGACTAGCACGAGACGCAGGGTCTTGGAAGGCATGGCGTGCAACCTCTTGGAGTATCGGGTCGCCCTATAGGTAGCCTTGATCAGAACACACGAGCGAACAGCTACTGCTGCTGTGGCGGAGGTGTTGGCCGTTCGGGGGCATCGGGCAGTTGGTAAGTCCGCCCGATTCGGAACGCCGCATTCTGGACCATGTTGCCGGACAGCAGCAGCAGGCCGTGCGTGATCGTCTTGATCGCACTGCCGGGCACGAAGATGATGTCGTTGGGCTCGATCTTGAAGTCTGGTTGTTTGCCGTTGATGATGGCACCCCAATCCACCTTCTTCTCGATACGGTTGCCCTGCTCATCGAAACGCACGAGCATGCCATTGGACATCTTGGAGGTGGGCGTCGGGCCGCCAGCCCACGAAATCGCTTGGCTCGCCATCAGGGGCTTTCCCGGCGTGTACAGGTAATTGCGCGGCTGGAGTACATCGCCGACGACGAAAAATTGCTCCAGTACCATGTTAGGGACCACGAGCACATCACCACGGCGCAAGGGGATCTGGGACTCGTTGAAACGTCCGTTCTTGAAGGGCTTTAGATCGATCGTGACGACTTCCACACCTGGCCGGTTCGCGCTGGGGTTCGCCGCTAGCGCCGCGGGCGACGCCGCCGCACCAGCCGGCGTGGACCCACGGCGGTACAGGAACGCCTCGTCCGCGGCGTTGAACCGCAAGCCTCCGGCGAGCAGCACGGCATCCACCACGGTGAGTGCCTGCGACATGATGAACTCACCCGGCGCGGCCACGGCTCCCATCACGTAAACGGGCTTGGCCTGAAACTCCTGGACGGATACGAGAACCTCAGGCTTGATCACCAGGTTTGCCTCTCGCAGCCGTCGAGCAATTTCGTCCTCGATCTCGAAGGTTGTCATGTCGAGAACGCGGATGAGACCGAGCATCGACAGGCTGAGCTCGCCGGAGTTGGAGACACGCGCGCTTTGACGAAGGTCTGGCTGGCCGATTACCTGGATGTCGAGCAGGTCGCCTGGGCCGACCTGGTAGTCGCTAGAAAAGCCCCGCACGTTGATCAATGTCTGGGGGTTTGGCGGCTGCTGGACAACGATCTGCCTCGGCTCCTCTTCCTGCGCGGCGGCGGGCAGCGCGAGCCCGACCATCAGCGCCATCGCCATCCACATGGAACGTGACATGAGCGTGTCCTTTCCCTTCACTGTCCTGTCCGGGAGTCCGCCGGGCGAACCGTCACGGCCACGTCGGTGGCGAGCGCCTCGACGTCCAGCACGATGACCCCCGCCTGATCCGACGTCACGGACCGCGCGGCCGGCTCGCGGTCGCCCCACGTGTCCCGGAACTCCACATGGTACTCCCGCCCCGGCGCGAAGCCACCCACCCGGATGGACCCGGAAGCCGGCTCGACCGGCCGGCCGTCGACCACGGCCTTCCACGTGTGCGCGGCGTTCTGGACCCACAGGTGGATCCGCCCGGCTTTCACGTGCTTCTGCCCTACCACCCGCAGCGCCGGGGTGCTCACCGTGCCGCCCCAGTCCTCGTAGCCGCCCTTGTTGAGGTCCAGCGTCGAGAGGAACGCGGCCACCCGCCGGTACGCCGCGCGGTGGTCCCCCTGCGGGCCGTTGACGTGCGATCGCCACCAGTAGATCTCGTAGAGCCCGCCGGAATCGAGGCCCGACCACAGGAAGTTGTGGAGCCACACGCCCTGCCGGTCGCGCTCGAGGCCCAGCGCCCGCTCGTCCTGCCGCGCCGGCGTGTCCAGCCCCGCCTCCCCGCGAACCACCGGCTTGCCCAGCTTCGCGGCCGCCGCGGCCCGGCTGTGCCACAGGTGATACCGCGCGGCGTCACCCTGCATCGCGTCCTTCTCCGCCGCCGGCGCGAAGCTGGTGCTGACATACGCGTGGATGTCGGCGTAGTCCACGTGCGGATACTGCGGACTCGCCCAGAACTCCTTCGCCGGAAACGAGTGCCAGAACGAGGTCGTGACCAGGTGGTCGTTCGGGTGGTCGAATCCCGCACGCGCCTCCTCGCCGAACACGCCGTAGTGCATGAACTTCCCGAACTCGTCGGCCGCCTCGTAGTGGCGGCGCGATGCGGGATCCCCTTCGTTCACGAACTCCCAGGAATGGATGGCCGGCGAGTAGCCCCACCGCGCCTGGAGGTAGCGCCACCACGCCTGCTGCAGCCACCGCGTCCGGTTGACGCCGCGCCCAGTCCCATAGACGCCAGTCCGGTTCGCCTGGTCGGTGATGAACGTGCCGTCATCGGCGAGGTTCTGATAGATCTCGTCGTCCTTCTCCATGACGACGAGCTTGAGGTAGACGCCCGCCCGTTCAGCAGCCTCCACGATCGTGTCCAGCGCGTAGGCCCGCTTCTGCGGGATCTGGAGGTGATACTCCATCGACGGCCTCGACAGGATCTCCGGGCCGAGCCCGCCGTCGGTCAGCCGTTCCCGCACTGAGACGGACCGCACGAACACCCCGCCGCCGCTCACGTTCTCCAGGGCCAGGTGCAGCTTCGGCAGGAAGTACCGCTGGCCGGAGCTCCACTCGCCTTCGATCTCCGACCATCCGGTCGTGTTGCGACCGTAGCTGGTCACCACGCGACTGGTTCCCGGCTCGTGGCAGGCCTGGAAGGCGCCGCCAATCTTCAGGACGAAACCAAAGTTCGCAAAGCGCGCGTTGCGGGGGCCCTGGATCCGGCGGCCCCAATAGCTGGCCGCCACCCGATAGCGCCGCCCGGGCTTCACGGCCTCAGGAAAGTTCCACCCTTCGAGACGGCACGGATCGAACCACCCCGACGCCCCGGGCCGGTAGGCCAGCCGCATCGTCAGCGTTCCGTCGCCGCCGCCGGGCTCGGTGAACGGCATCAGGCTGGCAACCGGCAGATACCCCGCGTAACGGTTCGATCCGCCCACGTAGGGCACCCACGCCGATCCGTAGAGCGAGCTGATCCACAACCGGGCGAAATTGACGCCGTTGGCCGCAAGGTCCCGGTACATCGGCACGCCGCGCGTCGTCGGCGCGTCGAGGTGCTCTGGTACCTGGAAGCCCAGGCCGGTGAAGAGCGACCCATCGTCGAACTCGAAGTATCGCGAGTCCGCCTTGCTCACGCGGACGAAGCCGCGTGACGTCGATGGCTCCACGGTGAAGGTGCGCCAGTCCGTCCGCGCGGCGCCGTCGCGATCCTCCACCTCGAGCCGGTACTTCCAGGCCCCCGGCCGGTTGGGCGAGAACCTCACCTTCCAGGACAGATCGTTGGTCGGGTAGTGCCAGTCGCGGCCGTTGCGTACCTCGTCCTCGAAGCGCTGGTGCTGGAACGCGGGCTGCCGGAACTCGGCACCCCGCGGGTCCACGAACACGCCGCTCGCGCTGATGCCCTCGCCTGCCGGGATACCCTTCGGCGGCGCCGCGTCGTACGGCCAGTGCGCCATCGCGGCGCGTGTTGTCACCTGGAAGTCCACTTCGATCCTGTTGAAGTTCCCGACAGTGGCCGGCGCCTCGCGCACGACCTGGATCCGGCTCCCCCCCCGCGCCTGCTCGCTGGCGCGCGGCATCCCGGCGCCGAGCGCCACCAGGACGGCGACCACGAGCAACGCCGAAGATCCGCTGCTCATGCCATCACGCCGCGGCGGCCGCCGACTCCGCCAGCCGCACCAGCGTGGATGCCACGACGCGCGCGTCGTATCGATCGCGGCACAATTGCCACGCCCGTTCGGCCATGCGGGCCGCGCCGGACGGATCCTCCAGAAGACGGCACACGGCCGCCGCGAACGCGGCCGGCGTGTCGGCGACGAGCAGGTGCTCCCCGTGCCGGGCATCGATGCCCTCGGCGGCCTTCGACGTGGCCACCACGGGCGTGCGGGCCGCCATCGCCTCGAGGATCTTCAGGCGCGTCCCGCCGCCCGCGCGAATCGGCGCCAGGCTGACCGCCGACGCGGCCACCATTGCCCGAACGTCGGGCACGTATCCGGCGAGGGTCACGCCTGGCACGGGCCCGAACGGCACCGGTCCAGGCTCGCCGGTGATAATCACGCGGACGTCCGGGACCTGCGCGCGGACGGCGGGCAGGATCTCGTCGAGAAACCACGTCATCGCATCCCGGTTGGGCGCAAACCGCATGGACCCCGTGAAGATCAGCGCCCTCGGGTCCCGCGTGACGGGAGCGCTCGCAGCCGTGTCCACGCTGTTGGGGACGACGTGCACGGGTGAATAGCCTGGCGCGGCGAGGGCCAGGAGCTGGCGCTCCACTTCGGAGGCCACGGTGCAGCCGACGAAGTTCTCCAGCAGGCGCGCAACGTATCGGTGATGCTTGGCCCAGGTCGCCTGCCGTCGTAACCGGCCGAGGACGCCGCGGCCCGTCTCGTCACCCGGCCAGAAGGCGCCAAGCTCCACCTCCTCGAAGATGGCCGGCACGCCCCGGAACGCGCGATGGTAGGCGGCCATCGACAGCTGGGAGGCAATGACGAGGTCGAATTTTCCCTGGCGCACCGCCTCGCCAATCAGGCGTTCCATCTCGGCGCTGTGCGTGTCGATCAGGTAGCGCGGCGCCCGGCTGAACAGGCCGGCAAGCGCCCGGCCGCTTCCCGCCCGGAACTCCCGGTAGTCGCACAGGCGAATCTCGACCGGCCCTCCCGGGGGCGGCACGCCAGGCGCCTCGGACGGGTCCCGGAAACTGATGAGCGTCACCTCGTGCCGCTCGCACAGTCCCCGCAGCAGCCCGTGCACGCGGATCTTCGATCCGTTGTCGGGCGGATACGGATACCAGCGCGAGAGGAAGAGGATCCGCACTCGTCGATCGCCGTCAGTAAGCCCCGCGGCCGAACAGGACCGCCGGCACCGTCTGCACGAACAGGATCTGCAGGTCGAGCCAGACGCTGTAGTTGCGGATGTAGTACATGTCCAGGCTCACGCGCTCGTCGTACGAGAGATTGGACCGTCCCGACACCTGCCACAGGCCCGTGATGCCCGGCTTGACCGTCAGCAGATCCAGGCGGTGCCGTCCATACTTCTCCGCCTCTTCCGGCGAGATCATCCGCGGGCCGACCAGCCCCATCTGCCCCATCAGGACGTTGAAGAGCTGCGGGAGCTCGTCGAGGCTGAACTTCCGCAGCCACCGGCCCACGCGCGTCACGCGCGGGTCGTCTTTCAGCTTGTGGTTGACGCGCAGCTCGCTTTCCAGGTCGGGCCGATCGCGCAGCGCCTCGTGGCCGTCCACCCGCATCGTCCTGAACTTGAACGCGTCGAATCCGTGCCCCGACACGCCGAGCACGCGGCGGCGATGGAGGACCGGGCCGTGCGAATCCAGCTTGATCAGGACGGCGATGGCCAGCAGCAGCGGCCAGATGAGCAGCAGCCCCGCCAGCGTCAGCGCGTACTCCATCACGGTCTTGATCGCCGCCTCCAGGGGATCGAGCCGGACCTTGTTCAGGCTGATGAGCGGCACGTTGCCCATCGTGCGGACGGTCAGCCCTGTCGTCAGCAGCTCGTAGACGCCGGACGACAGGCGGAGGTGCACCCCGGGCAGGGGGTTCACCCCTTCGCAGAGCGTCAGGAGCTGCTCGCGTTCGAGCGCCGTGATCGCGACGATCACGTCCTCGATGTCGTGCTCCCTGACGATCTGCCGGATATCGGCGAGCGTTCCGAGCACGGGCAGCCGCGAGGGGTTCGGCGCCTCCGGCTGCGTGGTCACGAAGCCCGCCACCCGGATACCAGACGACCGCCAGTCGCTCAGCTCCGACGCCAGCGTGGCGGCTTCCTCATTGGTACCGACCACAACGGCGGGAGCGAGGAAATAGCCCCGCGTCCGCAGCGGGTACACCAGCCGCCGGCACAGGAAGCGGTTCATCGCCACGAGCAGGAAGCAGAGCACCCACGCTGCCAGCACCCAGGTTCGCGATACCACGAAGGCCGGCTGGAGGAAGGTGGCCACGACGACAATCATCGTGCTCGTGCTGCACGCGTTGAAGATGCGCGAGTACTCGGACACGCCGCCGAGGAGCCGGTCCGGGTCGTAGAGGCTGAACGCCGCGAACACGATGATGGAGAGCGGCGTCAGCCCCGCGGCAAGCGTCTGGTACACCGGGAGGATGGGCGTCACTTCCGGCGCCACGGTCAGCTGGAACTCGAAGCGCACCCAGTAGGCGGCCAGGAACGCGAGGCCCAGGGCCAGCGCGTCGGTCAGCACCAGCCACCCGCGCAGGAGCGAGCGCTGGGTGGACAGGGACAGGACGGGGCTCGAGGGACGGGCCTGGGCTGCCGCCATCGTGGCGGTTCGTGCGTCTGTGGTCATGATGGCGATCCGAATCGTGGATGGACGCGGAGCGGATCGGAGGCCCTTCCGAGCCTTGCGACCGCGGCGGCGAGGGCCATGCCGGCAAACGGCATCGTCATCGCGTCAACGGGCAGCCGGTAGCGCACCAGCGTCCATGTCAGCAGGTGAATGAGCGTGTAGAGCGCGGCCACCAGCAGCAGCAGCACGGCACCGGGCTTGCGCTCGGGCGCGTCACCGCCGTGCACGAACGCGATGGCGATGCCGCTCACGAGGAAGGGCAGCAGGAGGCCAAACGAGAGCAGTCGCAGCGCGTTGCTGGCGAAGCCGGACTCCGGCGTGGGCCAGAACTTGAAATACTCCACCGCCCGGCTCATCGAGAGGCGCACGTAGCGGACCGGGTCGTCCGTCACGAAGCCGACCCCCCGCCGGAGCAACTCGCGGTCCAGCGCGGCTTCATCGAGGCCCTTGAGCTCACGCGGCAGGAGCGTGAGGTAGTTCACCGAGCCGGTGGACATGATCGGCACGAACGACGTGCCGTGTACCGGGTGGTTGCCCCAGAACATCACGTAGCCGGCGTTGGTGTTGAGGGGCACGAGCTGCCCGAATGCCCGGTAGTTCCTGGCCGTCCACGGCAGCATCGCCGCGCCCACCACCGCGAGAGCCACGACGACCCGCAGCGCCACCGCGGGAACCGCAAGCACCGGCGCGTCGCCGCCCCGGCGGGTCAGCAGCTGCCAGGCGGTCCAGGCCAGGACCACCGGCACCATCAGCAGGAAGAGCTGCCGCAGTAGCGTGGCCGTCGCGGCCGCCAGTCCAAGCAGCAGCCACGGCCGCATCGACTCCGCGCGCATCGACGGCGACGACCTGAACGCGAGCGCCGTGGCCACGTCGAGCATCCACAGGACGGCGACGATGTAGAGCGACTCGGTGACGAGCGCGCCGGAGTAGTACACGAAGTAGCCGTAAACCGCCGTCGCCGCGGCCGTGGCCAGCCCCGCTGTGGGGCCGAAGAGCCGGTCGCCGATCCGCCACGCCAGCCACGGGTGCAGGACGCCGACGATCACCGCCTGGAGGACGCGCGCGACGAGGGGCAGCGGGCCGGTCACGGCATAGACGCCCGCCAGGAAGAGCACATACAGGAAGCTCCAGTGCGCGGTCGGCTCGTTGGCACGCGTCGCGGGCCACCAGTTCGTGCCGAAGGTGAATCCATGTCCGTCCAGGACGCGGACGGCCAGCGTGTGGTACGAGACCTCGTCGGTGACGCCCGGCCGGTCCTCGATGGCCGGCCCGTGGTACACGGCGGCCCCGAGCCTCAGGACCGTGGAGACCGCGATGACGAGCACCAGCAGGCGTGAATGCGAGGGCATGGCGGTCAACCGGCGGCCCGCTCCAGGCGGCGACCGCCACGCCTGGCCACCACGTCTTCGTAGATGCGTTCCAGACGAGCGGCGATGCGATCCCACTGGTGGTGGGCCTCGACGTACGCGCGTCCGGCCCGGCCCACGCCGCCACGCTTCTCCGGATCCTCGAGCAGGCCGAGGACCGCCTCGGCGAACAGCCGCTCACCGTCGGCGACCATCACGTCGCGTCCGGCTTTGGCTGCCAGGGCTCCGACGGCCCTCGACGTGGCGACCACGGGCGTTCCGCACGCCATTGCCTCGAGCACCTTGTTCTGGCACCCGACTCCGTACACGAGCGGCGCCACCGCCACGGCCGCTCGCCGGAGGTAGGGCCTCACGTCGGGGACCGTCCCCGTGATGACGACCCTGGAGGACCACCCGGAGGCGAGCTGCCTGAGATCCGTGGACGGGTCCTTTCCGGCGAGGACCAGCTTCACATCGGGCCGCGCCGCCCAGATGCGCGGCATGATGTCCACCAGGAGATGGCGCACGGCGGCCTCGTTGGCGTGGTAGCTGAGCTTCCCGCTGAACACGAGGGTGTTGGGCTCCCGCGCTTCTTCGCCCGGCGTGAAGTAGGCGAGATCCACGCCGTTCGAGAGCACGGTGATGGTGTCGCCGGCCGCGCCCGATCCCAGCGCCTCGAGCGACGCCTTGTCGCTGGCCGACGTCACCAGGACGCGATCGAACCGCGACACGGCCGTCCCCTCGTAGGCCCGCGTGCGCGACAGCTCCAGGCGATTGATCATGCGACCGACGCGATCGCGCCGGTGACGGATGGCCTGCACGAACAAGTCGCTGATGCAGTCCACGCTGTCCCAGACGACGGGCAGCGTCTCCGTCAGCCGGGAACGCGGATCGATCCCGTACTGCACACCCCGCAGGTGCTCGATGTGCGCGACGTCCATGCGGTGCCGGACGCCGTTGATCCGCGCCATCAGTTCCGGCGACCACGAGTAGCGCGTCTGCAGCGGCTCGCTGGTGACGAGCGCGCTCGAGCAGTTGGCGAGCGAGCGCCAGGTTGGCAGGCGGACCGCCATCACGCTGCTGCAGTGGCGCGACAGCTCGCCGAGCTCCTCCTCCTCGCGATCGCTGGCCAGGACGGTCGCCACCGTGACTTCGTGGCCGCGCGCCGAGAGCCCTCGGATCAGGTTGAACGGCCTCACCCGGATGAGGCTGGGCACGTACGGGACGATGAAAAGGACTCTCATCGAGCCCCCTGTGCCACGCCAGGCTCGCGCCGCCGGCTGTACACGTCGTCCCAGGCGGTGTAGACCTTGCGCCAGTCGTAGTGGTGTTCCACGGTCGCCCGCCCGTTGTCGGCGAGGCGGCCGGCCATCCCACGATCCCGGATCAGCCTGATGACCGCGTCGGCGAACGCGTCCTCGTCGTCGGCCAGCAGCAGGTTCTCGTCGTGGGCGGCGTGGAGCCCCTCGGCCCCGACGGTGGTCGAGACGACCGGCACGCCCCAGCACCAGGCATCGAGGATCTTCACGCGCATCCCGGCGCCGGACTTCAGCGGCACGATGAACGCGGCCGTCTCGGCCAGGTAAGGGCGCGGATCGTCCACGTAGCCGGTCACCTCGACGCGGCGGTACTCGTGCGCGCGGGGCAGGGCGTCCGATCCCCCGCGGCCCAGGACCGTCAGGACGGCGGTCGGGACCGCCTCGGCAACCCGCGGCCAGATGCGCTCGAGGAACCACGCGGCCCCCTCGCGGTTCGGCGGCCAGTGCAGGCCGCCCAGGAACGTCACGCGGAACGGGCGGCTCCGGATCATCCGCGGCCGCGCGGCCGGGTCCGCGGCGATCGGAATCACGACGTCACGCGTGCCCCGATCGGCGCCGGCGCCCAGCACCGCACGCCGATCCTCCTCCGTCACCCACGCTACGCGATCGAACCTCCGGCAAGCCTCGCGCTCGTAAGCCTCGAGCCGCGACGACTCGCGGTGCAGGACCGCACGAATGGCGAGGTTCCGATGGTGCCCGGCCATGCGTCGAGGCACCTGGAAGACGGCATTGTGCTGGTCCAGTACGCGGAGGCCGATCCCCAGGTCGTCGTTCATGCCGTATGGAGCCATCCACAACTGGTCGGCGTGCAGCGCGTCGAAGGAGTGGGTCTCCGCAAGCCGCGCGATGGCCTGGCGCATCGCCGGCAGGTCGTCACGCAGCACCAGGAACGGCGTGCGCGACCAGAGGCTGCGCACGCCGTCACGGGCGTCACGGAACCGCGACCGGACCATGGGGACCGTTTCCACCGAGGCGCACAGGCGCCGCAGCGTCGCGACGTGGTCCTCCCGGTCACCCGGCCGCACGAACGACGCGAGGTGCACCTCGTGGCCCGCCTCGGCCAGATAGCGCAGGACGTAATACGCCCGTACCTTTGGTCCCGCATCCAGCGGAAGCGGGAGAACCTGCGTGACGAAGAGGATGCGCATGAGAGATCAGAGGGCGTTCAGCCGGACGAGCAGGACCGAGTAGTCCGCCAGCAGTGCGCGCCACTTCGCCCGCTTCGCCGGCTGCACGGCCATGGCCACCGAGGCCAGGCCCACGCGTGTCAGCGCAGCCGCCGCGAGCACCGCCTTGTAGCCGATGACACCCCGAAGGCCGAAGTGCTTGCGGAAGTACTGCACCTTGCTGCGGTAGAGCTCCACGAACATCGGGCGCCCCACCTGGGACGTGCTGGCCCCGCCGTGGTGCACGATGGCGGCACCGGGGACCCAGTAGAGCTGCCACCCCTGGTCCTGCAGCCGCCGGCACAGGTCGATCTCTTCCGTGTAGATGAAGAACTGCTCGTCGAGGAGGCCCGTTCCCTCGAGCGCGGCGCGGCGCACCAGCAGGCACGCGCCGAGGATCGCCTCGACCCTCTGCGGCGCCGCCGCGTCGAACAGCGTGGCCGGATAGGTGCCGAACGCGCGGATCCGGTCCAGGTGCAGCAGCCGCCACATCTCGCGGCCCACCGTGGGCAGCGGGTAGCAGGACACCTGCAACTCTCCCTGCGAGCCCCGCACGCGCGGGCCCACGGCGCCCACCTCGGGATGCGCGTCCAGGTAGCCCACCAGCGTGGCGAGAAAACCCGGGGTACCTTCGGTGTCCGGGTTGAGCAGCAGCACGTACTGCCCCCGGGTGCGGGGAATCCCCTGGTTGTTCGCCGCCGCGAACCCGACGTTCGACGTGTTGCCGACCACGTCCACCTCGGGAAACTCTTCCCGGACCATCTCCACGCTGCCGTCATGCGACGCGTTGTCCACGACGACGACTTCCAGGCTGCCGTTCAGCTCGCGCGCGGCCTGCCGCATCGAGCGAAGACAGGCGCGCAGCAGCTCGCGCGTGTTCCAGCTCACGATGACGACCGAGACCTGCGGTCGATCACCATCAATCAGCGGCGCGGACAAGAGGGGAGTCACGGGAGAGGAATCAGGCTCAGCGAGACGTTGCCAGCGCGTACTCGCCCGGCACGTGGCTCATCGTGCGCTCGACGGCGTGGACCTGCCTGGTGGCGGCGAGCATTCGCCGAAGCGAGAGCGCCCCGCCCAGGAAGACCCAGAAGAGCAGGCTCGACCGGAAGCCGAGCACGCCGCCGTTGTAGTAGAAGGGGATGATCCAGTCGCCCAGCATGCCGGAGGCAAGCGATCCAAGCGTGCCGCCGAACGCGGCCAGGGCGTACGCGGTCGGGAATCCCGGAGGGCACTGCAGCGACAGGCGGAACGTCATCCACAGCGCTTCGAGCCCGAACCACAGGAACGCGGCCAGCCCCAGGAGCCCGGTCTGCACCAGCAGGTCCTGGTAGTTGTTGTGCGAGATGAAGGTCACGTACCAGCCCAGGATCGGGAAGTTCTCGGCGTAGTAGTAGTAGTTCGCGAGGCCCGTGCCGAGCCACGGGTTCCGATCCACGATCTGCATGAGCACTTTCCATGCCTCCTGCCGGGTCATGAGGCTGTAGGCCTCATCGGCGAGGAGCGGAGCAAGAATGTCACCAGCCAGGAGGTAGGCCAACGGCGTCGCCAGCAGCCCGCCGCCAACGACCAGTCGCGGCCACCGCACCAGCGTGATCGCGCCGACCGCGATGAGCGCCGGCGCCCATCCCGAGGCCCACGAACGCACCTGCAAGAGACTGTGTCCGAGCGCCAGTCCGGCCAGCCCGAGGAGCCCGAGCCTGATGGGCAGCCGGAGCTGGCTGTTCGCCAGCCCGTGCGCGACCGTGACGGCCACGAACCAGGTCCAGAAGAGGCTCCCCACCGATCCGGGGCGGGTCGTCCACCGCGCGACAGGCAGGAGGGCCGGTGTCATCTGCAGCACGCAGGTGACGGCGCCGGCGGCCACGAACAGCCACGTGAGCCACTGCAACTCGGCCAGCCGGTGCACCTGCTGGCCCACGGCGAGAAACAGGCAGACGGAGAGGGAGAAGAGCCCGAGCTCCACGACCTGGGCCGGCAGCGGCGCGCCGGGAGTGTGAAACCACGGGAACTGGCCCATCGTGAAGGACACGAGCGTGAGGCCCAGGAACAGCACGGCCGCGACCACCACTCGGGACCGGTCGAACGCGGACGCATCGCCAGCCAGCAGCGATCGGACGATCCAGAGCCCGCAGATCGCGGCCGACAGCGGGAGCGACGAGCTCATCATGACGCCCGCGGGCCCGCGAAACTCCACCGGGAACGCCACGGCGGTCCCCATCAGCAGCAGCAGGCCAATCGACGGCCGGTCGACCCGCAGCACGATGGCGGCGGCCGCGGCGGCCGCCATGACGAGCAGCACCACCAGGCCCAGGAAGGCCATCGGCGGCAGCACGGCACCCGCCGCGGCAGCGGCGACCGCGCATACGGCGACGATCCAGAGCGTGCGGGAGCTCGTGCTCATGCGCGGGTCAGACCGACGGCGTCGTGGCGGACGTACCGGCCAACGGTTTGGCCACCCGGCCATGTTTCCGGCCAGGCGCGCCCCACATCCAGCTGAAGTGTTCGAGGCCCACGCGCACCGTCCGCTTGAACGTCTGCGGATCGGACGTGAGCATCTTCAGGTACGTCAGCGCCGGGCCCGGGCGGAGGGCCCACTCGCGGAAGGCGCGGCGCTGCCAGTACACCAGGTCCTCGGCGGACAGGTTCTCGTACTGCAGGACGGTGTCCTTGTCCATGTCCACCTGCTCCCACTGCGTGCCCGGCCGGAACCACCCGTTCTTCACCACTTCGAAGAAGAACGGCGTGCCCGGGTAGGGCGCCGCGATGTGGAAGATGGCCAGCTCCAGGGGCAGCGTCTTCGAGAAGTCGATGGTCTCCCGGATCGTCTCGAGCGTCTCCCCGGGCAGGCCGATGATGAAGTAGCCCCAGTTCTTGATGCCGGCCTTGCGGGCCCAGGTCAGCGCCTCGTGCGCCTTCTTCGGGTTGGCCCCCTTGGCCGCCTTCTTGAGGATGGCCTCGTTGCCGCTCTCGATGCCCCAGCTGATCATCCAGCAGCCGGCCTTCCCCATCATCGACAGCATCTCTTCGTCCACGTAGTCCACGCGGCTGTTGCACGTCCAGCGGATCTTGAGGTTCTGCTCGATCAGGAGCCGGCAGATGCCCATGACCTGCTCGCGGTTCACCGTGAACAGGTCCGCGTACATGTGGATGTTCCTGATGCCCTTGTCGTAGAGCAGCTTGATCTCCTGCACGACACGCTCGGGTGAGAGCAGCCGCACCGTCCACTGGTAGGACACGTGCTTGATGCAGTACTTGCATCCGGCCGGGCAGCCGCGGCTGGTCACGATGAAGCAGAACGGCCCCTTCATCAGGGGCATCCGGTAGGCGTCCAGCGGCAGCAGATCGTAATTGGGAACCGGCAGCGCATCGAGGCGCGGGATGAACGGACGGTCCGGGTTCTGCTGGTACTCCCCCTGCGCGCGGTAGACCAGACCCTTGATCCGCGACAGGTCCGGCTCCGATTCCGACGCGGGAGTCGCCGGCTGCCAGGTCGCGTCGGTTTCCTTCAACAGGCTGCTCAGCCACTCCGGCCGGTCGGCATCGCGACCCTCCAGCGCGTCGACGAGCTCGCGGAGCGTGAGCTCCGGCTCGCCGCGGAGGATGAAGTCGAGCGCCGGGAAATCCCGCATCGTGTCGAAGGGCATCGGCGTGACGTGCGTGCCGAACGCGATGGTGCGGGCCCCGATGCTGCGCGCCAGCATCACGCCGTACATGTCGTTGGTGAGCGTGGGCGCCGTCGCCTGCGTGAGGTAGTACTTGGGCGCCTTCTCGCGGACGAGCGCCTCGAAGTCCTTCCAGCTCATGCGCTCGGCGATGGCGTCGATGACCGCCACCGAGTACTCGGGCTGCAGCATCGCCGCCAGCTGCGCGAGCGAGCACTGCGGCCACACCATCTCCTCGCGGCTGCGCCGCCCCACGCGGTGCTGCGTCCGGATCCAGATGCCGCCATCGGGCGCGGGCGGGTTCACCAGCAGCACGTCCACGGCGCCCGCCGGCCGCGGCCGGCCGAGGTGGCGCACGGCAGCCCCCGCGTCGGCAAACGGCGCGAAACGCACGGGCCTCACGGGCCGCGCGCCCAGGTTGTGCCGCAGCGTCACCGGGATGACTGACGGATCTTGCGGGGACTCACTCACGATGCCCTCACGATCTCTCTGGTTCTCTGGCTCATTGCGGCCGGGTGCCGCCCAGCGCCGGCTGCGGCAGCGGCATCGCCGCCGCCCGCTCCGCGCGCGTCAGCTCCGCGCCGATGTGCTCATCGCGGGCGTCAATCGCGTCCAGCACCTCGATCAGCATCCAGAAGAGCATCAACTGCACGCCCACGAGGACGAACAACGCGCTGCCGAGCAGCCACAGCCACAACCGCGTGATCTCCCAGCCGTTCAGCCCGAGCACCAGGCTGCTCACCCCGAGCACGGCACCGACCGTGCTGAAGGCGAGGCCAATCCACCCGAAGTACCGCTCGGGCAGCGGCCCGAGCAGCCGCGTCACGAGCTGGGCCTGCTTGATCGGACGCCGGTGAAACAGCGCGACGAGCCGGTTGAACGACGTGCCCAGTGAGAACAGGCTGACACCACCCACCGCCAGGATCAACCCGCTGTAGAGCGCGAACACTCCCCATGGGCCGAGGTTGGTGACGCCCTGCATGCGGGCGGCCACGAGCAGGACGCCAATCAGGCCCGCCAGGGCGAACGCGCCCAGCCCGACGAGTTCCATGATTCGGGCCGGGTTGTACTCGAGCGCCGTCCACAGGATCGTCTGCAGGAACCGCGTGCCATCGCGGACGACGCTCAGCTTCGACCGACCCGAGCGCTCGCGGTAGGTGATGGGAATCTCGGCGACGCGCAGGCCTTCGTGCAGGGAGCGCGTGCTCATGACCGGCGTGAAGTTCAGGCCATCCGGCAGCGGGTACAGCAGGCGGAGGCACTCCCGCTTCATCACGCGCATCCCGCTGGCGGGGTCCTGCACCCGGGTGTTGCCAATCACCGTGAGCAGCGACGACCAGATCAGGTTGCCGAGCCGCCGGACCGGCGGCATGTGGCTCTCGGCGCCAGAACGGCGCGACCCGATGGCGATGTCGGCCTCGTCGCGCACCAGCCGATCACAGAGCTGGGCGAAATACTCCGGGGGGTACGTGCTGTCGGCATCGAGGAAGGCCAGCAGCTCGCCCCGGGCACGGCCGAACCCGGTCTTGATGGCCGCGCCGTAGCCGATGTTGTGCGGATGCCGCACGAGCTGCGCGCCGTCGATCTGCTCGACGATACGCGCCGTCCCGTCCTCCGAGCCATCGTCCACGACGATGACCTCAAGGCCGGTGACGCCCACCGCGCGGAGCGCGTCGCGCGTCCCCAGCACGCGGTGGACGATATCGGCGATCCCGTCTTCCTCGTTGAGCGCCGGGATCACCACGGAAAGGGTGAGGCCGTCGTCAGACATGACCTGAGCCATCGGTATCGACTCCATGCGGGATGAATTGCGGTGGCCCGTCAGGGGCCCGAATCAGAAGTAGACGGGAGCGTCAGCCTGGCGGCGATTCGGATCGCCGACATCGCGGACCGGGCGAGCCGGCGCGCCGGCGACGACGGTGTGCGCGGGCACGTCACGGGTGACGACGGATCCCGCCGCGACCACGGCGCCCTGGCCGATCGTGACGCCGTCGGTGACGATGGCGCCGGACCCGATCCACACGTCGTCCTGCACCGTGATGCCGCGCGCGGTGATGCCCTGCTCCACGAACGGCCGGGCACGATCGTCGAAGAGATGGTCCACCGCGAGGAACTGCACCATCGGCGAGGTGAAGACGCGGGAGCCGATCCGCACGCCGCCCTGGCCGCGAATCACGTTGTACTCGCCGATGAGGCTGTCCTCACCGATCCAGATCCCCGAGTGCGGGATGTCCCTGAAGTTGTAGACGTGCAGCACCGATCCGTGCATGACGAGCGTGTTGCGGCCGATGTGAATACCGTTGGGGCACGCGTGCAGGTAGACGCCCTGGTCGAGGTAGACGCCGCGCTCGAGCGTGACGTGGCTGGCGAACCGGATCCGCACGCCCTTCTCGATGGCGGCGGCGCCGTTCATCCGCAGGATCAGGCGATACGCGATGGCGCGGATGCCGATGCCCAGAACGGTCGGAATCCAGCCGAGCCCTTCGAGCACCGCCTGCTCGAGAACGTAGCGCCCGGGGCTCGACGCCTGGCGACGCACGTAGAGGCGGATCTGCGAGAGGGCATCCGATGTCACAGGGACTGTCCCGCTGCCCGTCGGATCACGCGGTCTTGGCGCGTTGTCCGTAGTATCGATAGTGCGCCCGCTCCACGCGGTCCGGCAGCCACGCGTTCAGGACCATGCCGAGCACGGGAACGCCCGCGCCGTGGAGCAGCAGCCGCGCGCGCCGTACGAGGTTCCTGGCCGTGCGCCCCGCCCGCACCACCATCACCACGCCGTCGGCCTTGGTGCCGATGATCCGCGCGTCGGCCACGGACAGGAGGGGCGGCGTATCCAGGATGACCACCTGGTAGTCCGTCATCGCCGTCTTCAGGAACGTCCCGAGCCGCTCCGAGTGCAGCAGCGCGGCCGGGTTCGGAGGCACCGGCCCGCCGGGCGCGATGCTCAGGTTGGGAATCACCGTTTCGCGGATCCGCGCCGTCGGCGAAACCAGCCCCGCCAGATACAGGCTCAGGCCCTCGGTGCCGTCCACGCCGAAGATGTGGGAGAGATCCGGCTTGCGCAGGTCCGCCTCGACCAGCAGCGTCTTGAGCCCGGCCTCGGCAAAGGCGTTCCCCAGGTGGGCCGCCACTGTCGTCTTGCCTTCATCCGGTGTGGCCGACGTCACGACGATGACGCGCGGGCGATTGTCGGAGCGCGACAGGAGAATCGACGCGCAGATGCCGCGCATCGACTCTTCCAGCTCGAACGGCAGCGTCGGCCTCGCTTTGGCCGGAACCGACGCCCCTCCGGCGGCCGTCAGGCTCAACGACGCGCCGGCGCTCCGCGCGCCCTTCCCCGCGGTCCCGCCCTCCCCCTCGTGACTGACCAGCAGCGCCGCCGCACGCACCCCCCGCATCAGCGGCACGCCGCCCAGGATGGGCAGCGACGACAGGTGCTCCGCCTCCTCCAGTGTCGTGATGGACGTGTCCCACGTATCGAGCAGCAGGATGACGAAGATCCCCAGGGACAGGCCGAGGACCAGCGCAATGCCCATGTTCATGAGCACGTCGGGACTGTCCACGACCGGGTTGGCCCGGCCGGGCTCGACCAGGCGGATGTTGCCGAACTGGAACCCGGCCAGCAGGCCCGTCTGCCGCAGGCGCTCGAGGAGGCCCTCGTAGAGATTGCGGTTGGTGTCCACGTCGCGCTTGAGGATGTTGTACTTGACCGAGGCGTCGTGGAAGTTGTTGACAAGGGCCTTCTGCTCGCCCAGCGACTGCGCCGCCAGGTTCCGGCGCGCCTCCGCGCTCTCGAGATCGAGGCGGGCCTGCAGCTGCTGCCGGGCCAGGACGGCGGCCTTTTCGCTCTTCAACTGCTGTTGCACGAGCGCCAGCTCGTTGCGCTTCTCCACCACGCTCGGCCAGTTCTCGCCCAGCCGCGTCCTGAGCGACGTCAGCTCCTGCTCCAATTGCATCGCGTTGCTCTGGAGCTGGCTGATTTCCTGGGTGACCATCCGCTGAGGGAAGTCATCGACCGTTCCTGCCTGCGCGCTGGCCAGGCTGGCCCGCGCTGACGCCACCGAGCCCTCGGATTCGGCCAGCTGCTGGGTGAGAATCCCCAGCCGCTGCTGCAGAGGGTCCACCTGACCCTGCTCCAGGCTCAGGATGTCGTTCGCCTGGGCGTACCGCATCAGCTCCTGCTCGGACAGCTGCAGGCGCTTCTCCAGGCCGGCCAGTTCCTCCTTGAGGCTCTGCTCCGCCGACAGGCGCGTCGCCTGGCGCATCTCGAAGTTGTGCTTGGCGAATTCCTCCGCGAAGAGGTTCACCACGGTGGCCGCGGCCTCCGGGTCCTCGGCCTGGTAGCTCAGCTCGAACAGCTGGCTCTTCTCGATCTTCTTCACTTCCAGGCGATCGCCGAGGTGGGGAATCTCCCGCCCGGCAGGCTGGTCCTTGAACTCCGCCTCGAGCCGGGCCCGGACGCGGACCCGCAGGCTCGCCCCACGAAGGAGCTGGTCCTGGGTGCCCATGTAGTTCTCGAGGTTTCCGGCGCCGCCGGTCGAGTCTGCAACATCACGATACGGCAGCACCTGGACGGGGTCCGGGTTCACCTCCACCAGCGCCGTGGACCGGTAGAGCGGCGTCGCCAGGTAGGTCGCAATGGCCGCTGGAACCAGCACCAGGACGAGCACGATCGCCACCAGTCGCCAGCGCTTCTGGAGCCGACTGACGATGCGGCGCAGGTCGAACAGCTCGTCGCCGGCCCGTCCGTGCACGTCGTGGGACCACGCATGGGCGCCGAGCGGCTCGTGCCCATCCTTCCGAACGAGATGGTTGGTCACTGAAGGCTACTCTTTCTCAGGATGGCTACTCGAACCGTCGGGTCATCAATCTCCGGCGGCGGGATGGGGCGACGACACGACCTCCCGGGCCTGGGGCCGGGGGGACGGAGAGGTCACGGGCGTAACCCAGGCGCTGTCGATTTCCACCGAGATGGCCCGCTGCAGCAGGCTGACGGCCAGGACGAGCCGGTGGCGCGTGCGGATCTCCACGACCTGGCCCTCGACCCCCTCGAATGGCCCGCTTTCGATGCGGACCCGCTGGCCCGTGGTGAGCCAGGCGTGTGGACGGACGTCGAGGCCGGAGCCCACGGCCCGTTGGATGGCCTGGATCTCGGGCTCGTCAATCGGCATCGGCACGCTCCCGATGCCGACCACCCGCTTGACGCCCTCCGTCTTCAGGATGGGGGTCCGGACCTGGGCCGAAAACCGGCAGAACAGGTATCCGGGGAACAGGGGCTGGTCCACCTCCTTGATCCGGTCGGACCACCGCCGCCTCACCCGATAGACCGGGAGGAAGTGCTCGTATCCCTTCTGGTCCAGCAGCTGCGCCACGCGCTTCTCGTGCGTCGTCCTGACCTGGAGGGCGTACCACGCCAGCCCGGGGAGGGTCGCATCGCCGTTCAAAGGGGCCTCGCGGGGCATGATGGCAGATTCGGGCAGGCTCTCGCCATGAAAGTCACACGACTCACCTGTCGCGGGCCCGATTCCGCGCAACTCCCTGACCGCGCGTTGCCCGCCAGCCGTGCCGGCAGTGGGAACTCTGCCGTCGCCCCGCCGCGCCGGGGCGCAGCCAGGTCCTTCGACTCCTCCTATCGGCGGAATCGCGGTGGCAATGATGGCAAGACCCCTGCCGAGTCGACGGTCACGGCGTTTTTGCCGATTTCTGGCCAATTCCGCCCAGTTGCTTCCCCATGACCTCAGGAATGACGTCGCGGGAATCTCAAAGTGGCCACCAATCCCATGAGAAACGTCTACCTGACGCACGACAATTGCCCCAGGCGACCGCCGAATACGGCTCGGCAGGCGGGAACGTCTATTGCTTCCGCTGGCGAGAGATGAACATTCTCGTAACGGGTGCCGCGGGCTACATCGGCAGCGTGGTGACCGAACGCCTGATCGACCAGGGTCACCAGGTGGTGGCGCTCGACAACCTTCGCCATGGGCACCGGGAGGCCCTCCACCCCCAGGCGAGGTTCCTGGAGGGGGATCTGCTGGACCGGCCGTGGCTCATCGACCAGGTCCGCCGCGCCGGGGTGGACGCCGTCGTCCATCTGGCTGCGGAAGCCCTCATCGACGAGTCCATCAGAGACCCCGGGACGTTCTTCCGGGTCAACGTCACCGGCGGCCTCAACCTCCTGGATGCGATGGCCGCCGCGGGCGTCCGTCGCCTCATCTTCTCTTCCACGGCAGCCGTGTACGGCGAGCCCAGGCAAATCCCCATTCCGGAGGATGCCCCTCTTCAGCCCGTCAATGCGTACGGCGAGTCGAAGCTGGCGTTCGAGCGGGCCCTGCCGTGGTTCCAGCGCGCCCACGGGCTCCGCCACGTCTCGCTGCGGTATTTCAACGCCTGCGGCGCCACGGCCCGCACTGGCGAGCGACACGAGCCCGAAACGCACCTCATCCCCATCCTGCTGGACGTGGCCCTGGGCCGTCGCGAGGCCATTCACCTGTTCGGCACGGACTACGACACGCCCGACGGCTCGTGCATCAGGGACTACGTGCACGTCCTCGACATTGCCGACGCGCACCTGCGCTGTCTCGAGCGCATCGACACCATCGAGCCGACGGTGTTCAACCTGGGCAACGGGCACGGCTATTCCAACCGTGAAGTGATTGCCGCGGTCGAGCGGGTCACGGGTCGCCCGGTGCGCGTCATCCCCGCCGCGCGCCGGCCCGGGGATCCGGCCCGGCTGGTGGCGAGCGCCGGCCGCATCGCCCAGGAGCTCGACTGGAGGCCTGGCCACCCCGGGCTCGACGCGATGATTTCCAGCGCCTGGGCCTGGCACCGGTCCATCGCCGCCGGACAACTCCCCGCGGCGGAGCTGGGCCGATGATCATCTCCCGCACGCCCCTCCGCGTGAGCCTCGTGGGAGGCGGCAGCGACCTCGCGGCGTTCTACGCCGAGGAACCGGGCGCGGTCGTGACGACGGCCATCCGGAAATACATCTACATCACGGTCAACCGCAAGTTCGACTCCCGCATCCGCGCGAGCTACTCGGTCACCGAGATCGTGGACTCGGTAGGCGACGTCCAGCACGAGCTGATCCGGGAATCCATGCGCAAGCTCGGGATCGATGGCGGCATCGAAATCACCTCCATCTCGGACATCCCATCACAGGGCACCGGGCTGGGCTCGTCGAGCAGCTACACGGTTGGGCTCCTCAAGGCCCTCTACGCGCACGTGAGCCGGTACGTCGGCGCCGAGCGCCTGGCGCGCGAGGCCTGCGAGATCGAGATCAACACCCTCGGAAAGCCCATCGGCAAGCAGGATCAGTACATCGCGGCCTATGGCGGCCTCCGTTACATGCGGTTCAACCCCGACGGCTCCGTGTTCGTCGACCCCCTGGTGTGCACAGCCGCCACGCGGCAGAAGCTCGAGGCGGAGCTGCTGCTGTTCTACACCGGCATCACGCGTTCCGCGAACCCCATCCTGGCCGAGCAGCAGCACAACGTGACCAACGGCCGCAAACGCCGCGCGGTTCGTCGGCTGGTGCAGCTGGCCGACGAGCTCCGCCGGGCGCTGGCGGGAAACGACCTCGAGGCGTTCGGCGAGATCCTCCACGAGAGCTGGCACGTGAAGAAGGACATCGCCAACGGCGTCAGCAGCGGCCAGATCGACGAGTGGTACGAGCGCGCTCGTGCGCACGGGGCCATCGGCGGCAAGCTTGCCGGCGCCGGCGGCGGCGGGTTCCTGCTCCTCTACGCCCCCATCGAGCGCCACGAGGCCATTGTCAACGCCCTCCCGGAGCTCCGGCGCGTGCCGTTCGGCCTCGAGCCGCACGGCAGCTCGATCATCTTCATCGAGGAGAGCGAGAGTGCCTGAGTCTCCCGTCCAGTCGTGAAGGCCTTCCTGCTCGCCGCGGGTGAAGGCCGGCGGCTGCGCCCCCTGACGGATCGCATCCCCAAGTGCCTGGTGCCGATCGACGGCACGCCGCTGCTCGGCATCTGGCTGAAGCTGCTCGAGTCCCACGGGGTTCGCGCCGTGCTCGTGAACACCCATCACCTCGCGGGCGAGGTGGAGTCGTTTCTCCGGGCGTGGCCCACCTCCATGGAGGTGGCCACCGTCCACGAGCCGCGGCTCCTCGGCAGCGCCGGCACGGTGCAGGCCAACCGCGACTTCGTCGCGGGCCAAAATGCCTTCCTCGTCATCTACGCGGACAATCTCTCGACGCTGGATATCGGCCGGATGGCTCGCTTCCACGCGTCGCGCCCGGAGCCGGTGACGATTGGCGTGGTGCCGACCGACCGGCCCCGCGAGAAGGGAACCGTCGTCGTGGACCCCGAGTGGCGCATCCTGGCCTTCGACGAGAAGGTCGAACACCCGAGGTCGAACCTCTCCAACGCCGGTGTCTACGTGGCGAGCGCCGCGCTGTTCGACGAGCTGAACGCGGCCAGGCCCGCCGACGTCCTGGATTTCGGATTCCACGTGCTGCCGCGCATGGTGCCGCGACTCGCCGCTTATCCCATCACTGAACTGATGATGGACATCGGCACGCCCGAGGCCTACGAGCAGGCGCAGTCGGCGTGGCGCGCGGCACAGGGCAGGGGGTAAGTCGCCGCGGGACGCTCGGTCCCGACGCGCGCTATCGGATGGCGGCGCCCAGCATCAGCAGCCCGACGACCAGCAGCATCCCGCCCAGGGCGGTCCGCAGGATGCCGTGCGGCACGCGGCCCGATAACGCCGCGCCGGCCAGCGCCGCGGGAACGGAGCCGACGAGCAGGTCGCGCAGCAACGCGCCGTCCACCTGGCTGATCGCCAGATGTCCCAGGCCGGCGCAGAGGGCCAGCGGAATCGCGTGCGCGATGTCGGTGGCCACGAGCCGGAGGGGCGTGAGCCGCCGCGGGTAGAGGTGGTAGAGGAAGACGGCGCCAAGTGCGCCGGCGCCGACCGAGGTCACGGTGACCAGGGCGCCCAGGAGCGACCCCATCGCCACCGTCAGCGCGGTATCCCATGTCCGGACACCGGGGACAGTCCCCAGTTCGGGGCTGCCGGTCTCGGCCGGCCGCAGCCGCGCGCCGAAGAGGAGGCTGGCGGCCGACAGGCACACCGCGACGCCAATCGCGCCCCGGACCAGCAGCACCGCGCCGGGGTCGGCCGGCCGGCTCGCCATCCACGCCACGGCCAGGAGCGACGTGGGGAGGCTCCCCATCCACAGGCGGACGACGATGGGCCAGTCGATGACCCGAGAGCGGAGGTGCAGGCCGGATACCGCCAGCTTGGTGATGGCGGCAAACCAGAGGTCCGTGCCCACCGCCGTCAGCGGCGCGGTGCCGAAGAAGAGCAGCAGGATGGGTGTCATCAGCGCCCCCCCGCCCACGCCCGTCATCCCGACGACGAACCCTGTCAGCGCCCCGGCGGCGACGCGCACGAGGTCCATGGTCAGGGCAGGCGGGAGAAGATCTCTTCGGCGCTCTCGTCCGCCGACACTCCCGTGGTCTTCACGTGCACCTCTGGCTGCTCGGGCACTTCGTACGGGCTGTCCACGCCGGTGAAGTTCGGAAGCTCCCCTCTGCGCGCCTTCGCGTAGAGCCCCTTGACGTCCCGCCGCTCGCATTCCTCGATGGGCGTGTCCACGAACACCTCGAGGAAGTCGCCATCCGCGAACAGGCTCCGCGCGAACCGCCGCTCCGCGCGGAAGGGCGAGATGAAGGACACCAGGACGATGAGGCCCGCGTCCACCATCAGCTTCGCCACCTCGGCCACGCGGCGGATGTTCTCCGCGCGATCCGCCTCGGTGAAGCCCAGGTCACGGTTGAGGCCGTGCCGGACGTTGTCTCCGTCCAGCAGATAGGTGTGGCGCCCCTCGGCGACGAGCCGCTTCTCGAGGCGATTGGCGATGGTGGACTTGCCCGAGCCGGACAGTCCCGTGAACCAGATGCAGCACGGCCGCTGCCCCATCACCTCTGCGCGTCGCTCGCGGGTCACCTCGAGCGCCTGCCAGTGCACGTTCGACGCGCGCCGGAGTGCGAAGTCGATCATCCCGGCGGCCACGGTCTCGAACGTCATCGGATCGATGAGGATGAAGCTGCCCAGCGTGCGGTTGGCCGCATACGGCTCGAAGGGGATCGGCTGCGTCGTCGAGATGTTGACGACGCCGATGTCGTTGAGCGCCAGCGTGCGGGCCGCGAGCTTCGCGTCGCTGGCGATGTCCACGCGGTACTTGATCGAGGTGACACGCGCGCGCACTTCCTTCGACTGCGTCTTCAGCAGGTAGGTGCGCCCCGGAATCATCTCGGCGCCCGTCATCCAGAGCAGGCGCGCCTCGAACTGGTCGGAAACCTCGGCCGGCGAGGTCGCGGCGGCAATCACGTCGCCGCGGCTGACGTCCACCTCGTCGGCCAGCGTGAGCGTGATGGAATCGCCCGCCTCGGCGCGCGGACGGTCGCCGTCCATCGTGACGATGGCGGCCACGCGGGTTTCCACGCCGGACGGCAGCACGCGCACGCGGTCGCCCGGGTGCACGGCGCCGGCGCACACGCGCCCGGCGAAGCCGCGGAAGTCCTGGCGGGGCCGGTTGACCCACTGGACCGGCATCCGGAACGCGTCCATGGCGGGCGGACCGCCCACCTCGATGGTCTCGAGGTAGTGCATCACCGTCGGGCCCTCGTACCAGGGCATGTTCGCGCCGGGCTCGATGAGGTTGTCGCCCTCGAGCGACGAGACGGGAATGGGCCGCACGCTCGCGATGCCGCACGCGGCGGCGAACGGGCCGTAGTCGTCCACGATGGCATCGAAGACGCGTTGCTCGTAGGCGACGAGATCCATCTTGTTGACCGCGAGCAGCACGTGACGGATACCCATCATCGCGGCGATGCGCGTGTGGCGGCGCGTCTGCGGCAGCACCCCCTTGCGCGCGTCGATCAGGATGACGGCGAGATCTGCCGTGGACGCGCCCGTGGCCATGTTGCGCGTGTACTGCTCGTGGCCCGGCGTGTCCGCGACGATGAAGCGCCGGTTCGGCGTGGCGAAGAAACGGTACGCGACGTCGATGGTGATGCCCTGCTCGCGCTCGGCCTGCAGCCCGTCCACGAGGAGCGCGAAGTCGAGCCGGGACCCCTGGGTGCCGAACCGGCTCGAGTCGGCCTCGAGCGCGCGCAGCTGGTCCTCGAACACGCACCGCGACTCGTACAGCAGGCGGCCGATGAACGTGGACTTGCCGTCGTCCACGCTGCCGCAGGTGATGAAGCGCAGGAGGGGCTGGCTCAAAAGTAGCCCTCCCGCTTCTTCTTCTCCATCGACGCGGGCTGGTCCTTGTCGATGAGCCGGCCCTGGCGCTCGGATGCCGCGGCGGCGGCCGTCTCGGCGATGATCTCGGCCACCGTGCGCGCGGGACTCTCGATGGCCCCGCTGAGCGGGTAGCAGCCGAGCGTCCTGAAGCGCACGACCTTCCGCATCGGCTGCTCGCCGGGCTCGAGCGGCAGGCGCTCGTCGTCCACGAGGATGAGCGTGCCGCTGCGCTCCACCACCGGGCGCTCCTCCGCGAAGTAGAGGGGCACGATGGGGATGTTCTCGCGTTCGATGTAGGACCAGATGTCGAGCTCGGTCCAGTTGGAGAGCGGGAACACGCGGATGCTCTCCCCGGGGTGCACGCGGAGGTTGTAGATGGACCACAGCTCGGGGCGCTGGGCCTTCGGGTCCCAGCGGTGGCCCGCCGCGCGGAACGAGCAGACGCGCTCCTTCGCGCGCGAGGCCTCCTCGTCTCGACGAGCGCCGCCGAAGATGACGTCGAAGCCGTGCGCGTCGAGGGCCTGCTTGAGCGCCTCGGTCTTCATCACGTCGGTGTAGTAGCTCGAGCCGTGCGTGAACGGGTTGATGCCGGCGGCCTGCGCGGCCTCGTTGCGATGGACGATGAGCCGCGCGCCGGTCTCGCGCATCATGCGATCGCGGTGCGCGTACATCGCCTTGAACTTCCAGCCCGTGTCCACGTGGAGGAGCGGAAACGGGAGCGGCGCGGGGTGAAAGGCCTTTCGGGCCAGCTGCAGGAGGACGGACGAATCCTTCCCGATGGAGTACATCAGGACGGGCCGCTCGGCAGCGGCCACGGCCTCACGCATGATTTCAATGCTTTCGGATTCCAGGGCGTCCAGCGCCATCTAAGCCCGATCATGACATAGAGATTCCGGTCGGACCAAGCGGCGATCCTAATGTGTGCCTGGCTTTGTCGCGTAAAGGGGAGAATGTTATCTCCCGGGAGGCGGCATTTCCGGCGGGTCGTCCATGATACCGCCCGTCCGGCGGGGCCTGAACGGTCGGCACCAGTGGCAACTCATTTGCTTGGGTTCGATCAACCCTTAGTTTATGGCGGCGACGAGCCTGAGTGAGCCGGGGCCTATCAGAATGGACGTTCCGCGAATCGTTATCGCTGTGCCCTGCTACAACGAGGCCCACAGGCTGCGTCCGGCCGCCTTCGTGGAAGCCTTGGCCGACTGGCCGGGGCTGAGCCTCGTCTTCGTCGAGGACGGTAGTACGGACGGGACCCGGAATCTACTCAAGCAACTTGTGGACACCTGC
The DNA here is from genome assembly GCA_050249615.1 of Vicinamibacterales bacterium. Classification (GTDB taxonomy): domain Bacteria; phylum Acidobacteriota; class Vicinamibacteria; order Vicinamibacterales; family UBA2999; genus VFZN01. Next base: position 8,688 of record JBFWQE010000022.1, on the reverse strand, counting down.
GGCCCTGCCGCGAGCGTCCTGCCTCTCGACTGCAATCACGGCAAGGCGGAGGCGGTCAGACAGGGAATTCTCCTTGCCTTCGAACAATCGCCCGATTTCGTTGGCTACTGGGATGCGGATCTGGCGACTCCGCTAGACGCCCTGGGTGACTTCCTGGCGGTCTTTGAGAAGCGACCCGAAGTTGACATCGTGATGGGTTCGCGGGCACAACTGCTAGGGCGGCGCATCGATCGCGATCCGCTGCGACACTACTTCGGGCGGCTCTTCGCCACAGCAGCCGCACTCGCCTTGGGTATCCCCGTTTACGACACCCAATGCGGCGCGAAGCTCTTCAGGTCGTGTGAGCGCACCCTCGAACCATTCGCGCGGCCGTTCGAGACGCGGTGGACGTTCGACGTGGAGCTCCTCGCACGGTATCTGGATCTGGAAGGAGATTCAGGTTCGGGAGAAAGCCGTCTCTATGAGGTGGCCCTGCGGCACTGGAACGATGTGCCTGGATCGAAGGTCCGCCCTTGGGACCTGCCCAGGGGCTTGTTCGAGTTGTGGGGAATCCACAGAGGCCGTTCCCGCTCTGATCGACAGGGTGTCCGTCGGGCCGATGTCGTCATGAAAGGCCAGGCGGCATCCGATCGGATGCCGCAATGAGGTCCCGGAGGGGCTGCCCCCCTTCCGTACTCCGCAAGAGGCCTCGGACCTGACAAATCTCCGCGCGAACCCATGCGGGGTCGGGCTCCGGAACTCCATGGTTAGAACGTCACTTGCCGTCCTGATAATCCTGCTGATCGGCCTTCCCCACGTGGGCCACTACGGGATTGCCTCGGACGAGCGCGTCGAGACGCTCGCCGTCTTCTGGAACCTAGAGGCAGCCAGGGACGGAACCCCGATTCCCTTCCCGCAGAAGTACTACGGTGCGATCTATCACGTCGGTGCCGAGATCGTCTTTCAGGCAGTCACGATACTGCGCACAGGAAGACCGGCCGCGACACCTAGTGACAAGGACTTCACGAGGGCTGCTTTTCGCGATCGTGCAGAGGTGAAACACGTCGTAACGTTCGTCGGCTCCGCAGTCGCTTACCTCGCGGTCGCCGGAATTGTCGGCGCCCTCGCGGGTGCGCGGCACGCCTGGATAGGGCCGGTCGTCCTGGCGCTGTTCCCACGCTTCTGGGGCCACAGCTTCTTCAATCCGAAGGATGTGCCCTTTGCGATCGCATTAACGCTCGGGACGCTCGTCGGCTCAAAACTCGTGGCGCGGTTCCTGAGCGTCGCCGACGATGTCGCGAAACCGGGAATCCATCGTCTGACCGGAGGAACCCTAGTCTTCGGAGTCCTAGTGGGCTTGATAACCGGAACCAGAATTGCGGGCGCCGTGCTCCTGGCGTTTGTGGGCTTGGCCCACGCGACGGTTCATCTCGGCCAAGGACATTCCTTCCGCACACTCGTCCGATATTGGCCTTTCTACATCCTGATGACGGCCGGATGGCTGGCGACGGTTGTCGCCATCCATCCCGCAGCCTGGGGCGATCCGCTGGCTTGGCTCATCGATGCAACGCGACTGATGTCGCAGTTCCAGTGGGAGGGCAGCAATCTCTTCGCCGGTCGGTACATTCCGGCGGCCCACGTCCCCTGGTATTACCTGCCAGTCTGGTTGATGATAACGACGCCCGCGCTGCTCCAAGTGATGGCTGCCGTCGGCCTCTTGATGGTTGTGAGACGCTACAAGACGCTATCCGGGCATCAACAAGCTTGCGCCATGATGCTTCTGCTGCAGCTTGGCTTCATCCCGGCCGTGGCCGTCCTCCGGCACTCCACGATCTACGACGCGATGCGGCAGTTTCTGTTCCTGTTGCCCGCAATGGCGGCGCTCGCGGCCACGGCGGTGGGCTGGACGCTCGACTGGGCGGACCGGACCAGATTCCAGCTCATGGTGCCAATGGCATTCATCGTCCTGGCCGCCCCCGTCGTCGCGGACATGTTTGCACTGCACCCGTATGAGTACGTCTACTTCAACCGCGCGTATGGCGGACTGCAGCAGGCCGCGGGGCGTTTCGACACGGACTACTACGGTCTTAGCATGCGCGAGGCTATGGAGTGGGTGAACCAGCAGGCCGAACCAGGCGCTCAAGTAGTGTCCACAAATCCGTATCGGTCTGCGGAAACGTTCGCACGGCCCGGTATGGCCGTGACACACATCAGCGAATTCAAGCCGAGCCAAGGTTCGTCAGTCGTCTATTACATTGCGGCGCCCAGATACGACTTTCACGACCGCTTTCCGGATTGCCCCGTGGTATTTCGTGTTGTGCGGCAGGGCGTCGCGCTGGCCATTGTACGAAGATGTGAGCGGGCGTGATCCCTCACTCTACGGCGACGCGGAGAAGAGTCGGCCCGATCGTGACATAAATTGAGCCGTCGGCGGCGCTCGCCAGTGCCGTGACGGGACCGGGCAGGTCGCGCACCAGCCACTCGCTCCCGCCCGGCGCATCCGCGCCTGCGAACCAGACCCTGAGAATCCCGCGCTCCGACGCCGAGGCGACGAGCAGGCTGTCATGGAGCGACGGCCCGGATACGATCACGCTGGTGGCGCCGAACTCGCGCGGCAACGTGAAGCGCGCGACGCCGGGGCGTGAGTCGAGTGGCGACGTCTCCGGCGCCGTCGTTTCACCGACCAACCGCAGCGTCGTGCCGTCCGCGCTCCAGGCCAGCCCCACCGGATGGCCGACCCCCACTGACCACACGGGCGACCGGCCCGGATGATCGGCTGGCGTGGTCCCGTCCGTTTGAAGACGAAGGACCTTGCCGCTGTACGACCCCATGTCGGCCACACGTTCGGCGTCGCCGCCGTCGTCCAGCGCGACGTACAGGCGGCCGTCCGGGCCCGATCGGAGCAGCGCGGCCGGCCACGCGGCCGCAACGGGCAGGCCCTCCAGCAGCACGGCGTGGTCCACCAGAGTGTCGCCGCGCTCGGTGAGGCGCGCCACCCGGAGCCCGTCAGCCGTCGTATAGACCGCGAAGACGTGACCCGTCGTCGCGAAGTCGTGCCCGCTCGCGATCGCGAGCAGTCCGCGGCCGTCGCCGACCGCGACGTCGTCCAGGGTCACAGCCGGGGCAGGAAGCAGGATGCCGTCGCGGAACACCCGTACACGACCGCCGCGCTCCGCCACCAGGATGCGGCCGTCAGGCAGCGGGAGAAGACCCGTCGGATCCTCGAGCCCGCTGCCCACGACTGCCGCCTGCAGACGAACGCCATCGCCGGTCGTCCACGTGCGCGTCACTGCCTGGGATGCCACCGGCTCGCCCGTGTTCGCAACGGTCCCCGACTCGGCCATGCCCCTCGCGGGGACGGGAGCCTGCTCGGTCAGCTGCGACGGAATCACGCCGCCGGGGGCCTGGTTGCCGAGCCGGATGCGGATTACTGCGGAGCGATACCCTTCTGATTGCGGACGGCTGGTCGGATAGGCCGCTATCTGGACGACGTGCTCTCCAGACGCGAGCGAAGGAAGGGCGGACGAGCACTCGTATCCGTCGGGACCTGGCTCGGAGCCGCAACTTACAGAGGACAGACGTTGGCGCCGCCCGTCCACGTATGCCACGTACGCGAGCCCGGCGAGCTCCCCGGCCGAGGACGCCGGCTGATCCCAGACGAGGCGTTCGTCGCCCTGGGCCTCAGCCGCTGACAGCCCCGCGCCAAAGGCGATCCAGGCCGCAACCGCGCACCCAACGATCCCGCGCCGCAGAGGGAAGGAGCACCTGTCCATGATGCCTCGCGCCGGCCGCATCCTGCCCGAAGCCTACCACGCCGGGACCCTCTGCACGGCGCTGCACACGCCTACCTGGCCGGGTTGGCGCCGGCCGTCAGCCTCACGAAGTAGACGGCCGCCAGCCCGCAGGAGTCGGTCGCGGCGTTGATGAACGTGATCCGCACGGTCGCCCCTTGCAGCCGCGATCCGGGCACCTCCACCTGGTGCAGAGGGAAGAATGTCGACGGACGGACCTCGGCGCGATACGAGTAGAGCCAGTCCCCGGCGACACGCACATCGAAGCTGTCGTCGCAGACGCCGTCCTCTGTCCTGAAGCTCAAGATGTGCGGGGCGCCGGGCGAAGGCACGGCGATCGTCAGGGAATTGGATCCGCGCAGCAACTGGTACCGCGACGTGCGGTCCGCATCAATCTCGGATGGCAACAGTCCCGGGTTGATGCCGCCCCAGCCCTCGAGATCGTGCAGCGCTTCATCGACAGGATTGCCGACATCGACGTTGCTGACCAGGTCGCCTTCGGGCCGGAACTCGTACGCGCCGATGTCACACAGGGACCACTTCGGGTCGGGCTGCGGCCGCCGAACGCCTCGCTGATCCGTCTCCGCCGCACATTGCTGACGCGGGATGTGATCGATCGCCGGGCTGCCCGGCAGGAGCGCGTGCGTGCGCGTGGGTCCCCCGTTGTCCTGCAGCGGGCCCAGCAACGGGTCGGTGTCTGGCAGGTCACCCGATGCCGTGAAGCCGCACGAGCCATCACCGTCGAGGTTGTTGCCGAGGCTCGTCACCGGATCCCAGCAGTCACCGTAGCCTGGATTCGAGACGATTGTGTTCAACAACCGGGCGGGTCCGGCGATGCCAGCCACGGGGAGCGGGCACGGCGCGCCGCCCGGGCAATCCGGGGCTCGGGACGAACTATTGTCGGCAATCGTGCTGCTGATGATGTCAACCGTGCCGCCGGTGATGTGCACGCTGCCGGCCACTCGGGCGCTGAAATTCCCGCTCAGGGTCACGTTCCTGAGGACCAGCGAGCCGCCGCCGTTCAGGATGCCTCCGTCCACGTTGCCGCTGATGGTGGTTCGCAACAGCGACGCCTCGCCGCTGTTGTCCAGGCCGGCTGACCAGAACCTCGCCCCGTTGCGGCTGATTTCGCTGTCCTCGACCTGCAATCGGCCGGAGTTGTGGATACCGCCCCCGGCGGCTGCCCGGTTTGCGGTCAGGGTGCTGGTGTCGATGAGGGCTGTGCCGCGATTCAGGATGGCGCCGCCTGGATACGCGACATCGAACGGGCCGAGCACGCCGTGCACCTCGTTCCTGCTGAGGGTGGAGCGGACAATCGAGAGCTGCCCGGTGTTGTAGATGGCGCCGCCCCCACCGGCTCCCGGACAGAAGTCGGCGGCTTCGCTCGCGATGTTGTCCTCGAGGCGGCTGTCCCTCACCGTGAGGGTGCCGGCGTTCCGGATGCCGCCGCCTCCCTGGCAAACACCCCTGCGAATGGTCACGCCGGACACGACGAGGGTGCCGCTGAGTGCGACATCGAAGACACGATGGGAGAGATAGCCCTGGAACGACCCGCCGTCGACGGTCGTGGAAGCCGCACCGGCCCCGCGGATCGTGACAACGCTCGAGATGTCCAGGTCGCCCGCCAGGCCACTGTCTTCCGACGGGCCGGCGAGCGAAAGCAGGTAGGTGCCCGCGGGCACGATGATCAAGTCGGGGCCCGCTCCAGCGGGGCACCGATCGACGGCGGTGTCGGTGTTGGCGGCGATGACGGCCTCGCGCAGCGTGCAGTTGCCGTTGCGAATGGCATCGTCGGCGGTGGTGGTGACCTTGATCGTGGCTGCTGAGAGTTGAGCGGGGACTGCGGCCAGCGCAAACAGCCCAGCCACGCCGAGGCGAATGATTCTGCGAGGGCCCATGGCATCCTCCTGGCCTGCCGGGAACCTGTCGCCTCGATGCCGGAACGCCGCCAGGTGCGGCAACCGGACTGACGGCAGCTCATGCGTGCTCAACGGCAACCCCACGCCGGTGAGCCTTGTCCCGGGCCACGCCACGGCCGGCGGCGGCCGCGGTCCAACCGAAGCAAGGCTGATGCCGGCGCTCGTCCCGCTGGCGGCCCGTTTGCAGACGCCCGACTGACGGTCCCAGTCACGGCAGGTGCACCATGACGACCTTGCGATTCGGCGCTCTTGCTCTCGTCTGCGTTCTCGCTTTCCCATTGCCGGCCCTCGCGGCCGACATCGTCATCAACAGTGAAGCCGCCTGCGCCTCGATCAGGGGCGAGTGGACGCCGTACGGCGACGGCGGCAGCTGCCATGTCGATCGCCTCGTCATACCCGCTGGCACGCGGATCATCGTCCCGTCCAGTGTCGCGTTCTACCCGGACAGCCTCATCAACGACGGCGTGCTCGAAACCAACGGCCGCTTCGACCCGGGGCCGTTCACCAACCGCGGCGCGCTCATCACCAACGGGACCACGGTCAACTGGGGGTTCCTGATCAACAAGGGCACGTGGGTGAACCACGGCTGGCTCCACCCGCACAATTCCGTGCTCAACGAATGGAACTTCGAGAACGACGGGTTCTTCGAGACTTGAGGGGGCGGGTTCTTGAACCGTGGGTTCATGCACAATCGCAGCTACATCGACAACTGGGGCGCGTGGATCGCCAACGACGGCCTCGCGGTGAACGACGGCCACATCTACAATCCCGACGACCTCTATTACCACATCGTCAACTCGGGGGCCCTCGAGAACAACGTCAGCATCGAGAACGGCGCGGTGGAGAGCCCCGGCACGCTCCTGAACAAGTGCGGCGGCGCCATCTACGGCCCGGGAACGCTCCTGGGTGGCCCGGTCGAGTACGAGGCGTGCCGCCCGGCTGACGCCGTGAACGTGCTGGTCAATGTCGTGTTCGCCCTGCAGCCCGCGGGGGTGCTCTCGAAAGACGATGCGCTGATGCTCTCGGGACTCCTGCAGAAGGCCGCCAAGCGGCTGGCCGAGGGCAACGAGGCCGAGGGCGCGGCGCTGTTGACCACCTTCAACATGGAAGTCGACCGCCTGATGTCCGAAGGCCTGCCCGACGTCATTGGCCGGTCGCTCATCGCGCGCGCGGACCGGGCGCTCGCGCTCGTCACCGGCGCGCCGTGAGGAAGGGGGCGGTGATGTCGATCTGCCTGCGCGCCCTCCTGGGTCTCCCACTGGTTCTTCTGCTGCAGACGGCGGTCCTGTCGCCGGCCTTCGCCGGTGCGACGATCAACGTGACCACGACGGCCGATGGCGTTGAGGGCAACGGGAACTGCACGCTGCGGGAAGCCATCATCGCGGCCAACACCGACAGCGCGGTAGACACCTGCCCCGCCGGAAGTGGGGCGGACACGATTGCGCTCCCCCCGGGGACCTACGTGTTGTCGCGGGCGGGCCCTCGGGAGGACGCCGCGGCCACGGGCGACCTCGACATCACGAGCGAGCTGACCATCGCGGGCCCGGGCCGCGTCGTCACGACCCTTGACGGGGGCTCCCGCCGCGAGGCCCTCGGCGACCGAGTGCTGCACGTCCTGCCCGGGGGCCATCTGGCCATCTCCGGCGTCACCGTGCGCGGAGGCTACTGCGCCAGCGGCGGCGGGATCCTCAACGCCGGCTGGCTCGCCATCACCGACAGCACCGTGAAGGACAACGTGGCCAGCGAGATCGCCGACGAGTGCTGGGCCCCGATACCGACCGGCGGCGCGGGGATCTACAACACCGGCGAGCTGCACATCGTACGGTCGACGCTGTCCGATAACTGGATGTACGGCACCGCCAGCTATTCCGATGTCGCCAGCCCCGGCGGCGGCCTTCTCAACAAGGGGACGGCCGTCATCACCGCGAGCGTCGTGATCAGGAACTTCGCCGCCAGCGGGGGAGGCATCCGGAACGACCTCGACCTCCGCCTGGTCGAGACCTGGGTCGCGAACAACAGCGCGCGTTTCTACGGCGCGGGGCTCGACAACATGGGCCATGCGGACCTGTCGCGCGGCGCGGTGAGCGGCAACGTCGACGGCGGCATTCTCAATGGCCGGCCGGGGGCGCCCGCCACGCTCCGGCTCGACACCGTGACCGTGAGCGCCAACCGCAGCCATCGCCTCTACGGGAGCATACACAACTGGGGCGGGACCGTCGCGATCCAGAACTCCACGATCGCCGGGAACTACTCAGTCGAGGCGCCGGGCGGAATCTGGGGGCCCGCGCAGGTGGTCAATACGCTGATCGCCAATGGCCCGTATGGCGACTGCGCGGGCGCCATCACGAGCCTTGGATACAACCTGGACACCGACGGCACCTGCGGACTGACCCGTCCATCCGACCTGCCCCTCTCGGATCCGGGGCTCGGGCCGCTGACGGACAACGGCGGTCCCACGCCAACCCACGCGCTGAACGCGTGGAGTGTCGCCCTCGACCGCATCCCCGAGGCGGCGTGCCTGGGCGGCCTGGATCAGCGCGGCGTCTCGCGTCCCTATCCAGCGCACGGCGCCTGCGACGTCGGCGCGTACGAGCGCTCGCCAGCGGGTGACATCACGCTGCTGCTCGATGCCGTTCGAAGCGGCGCGCGGCAGGGCCTGCTGACGCGGCCAGAGGAACAGGCGCTCGTGTCATCTCTCAAGGCCGCATGGCTTGCGATCATGAACGGCAACCCCGAAAGCGCGTGCGTCTACCTCGATGATTTCGCGGAGACGGTTGCCGAGTATGTCGGTCACCAGCGACTGGATCCAGTGGTGGCCGGAGCATGGGGCCGGGCCATCAAGCGGATCAAGTCCATGGTCTGCACCTGACGGACCCGTCAGTGACGGAGGATTCTCAGCCCTCCCTCGTAGTCCGCCACGAAGACGTGCGGGAGCACGACGGCCACATCCCGGGTCTTGCCGGGGCCGTCGTAGCCCCCCACCTGCGCAGGCGTGGCCG
>JBFWQE010000021.1:13811-52796 GCA_050249615.1 Vicinamibacterales bacterium | reverse complement strand
CCAATCCTCAATGTCCCAATCCCCAATGCCCCAATCCCCAATGCCCCAATGCCCCAATCCCGAATGCCCCAATGTGCCCATCGCCAAATCACCCAATGATTCGCTCAATCGCCCATTTGGCAATCGGCAATGGACGCGGCCGCCGCCAGTGCTTGACAGCCCCGCAGCGTCTTTGGCACAGTCACCGCCGACGGCGGCGGCCCACCGCCCCACCTCGACCCGGCCTCCCCCCGCGAGGCTGACCATCGAGGCAAAGGGGACCCACAACCCCGGGCCAGTGAACGTGGTTCTTCGCGGTCGCGCGACCAGCAGGCGGGGGCTGGGGGTCGTGTGGCCAGGGAAGGACCGTCATGACCCGCGCCAGAGCTCTCAAGCAGACCATTCGCGAACGCGCCGCCAAGACCGGCGAACGCTACACCGCCGCACGCCGGCACGTCCTGAAAGCCCTCGATGCCATGCCCGGCCCCCGCGGTGCGCGCGCGTCCGCGGAGGCCGCGGGCAAGCCGACGGCAGTCGCCACGCTCCCCGCCCGCACGTCGCGCCCATCCGCGAGCCGCTCCGAGGCCACCGGGACCGCGAAGGGCACCGTCAGTGACGCGCGGACACGGGAGAAGACGGGCCACGGCCTCGACCACTGGTTCGACGTGCTCGACCGGTTCGGAGGCGTCGAGAAGGGGCACAGCGCGCTGGCGAGGCACCTTCACGCTGACCACGGTGTGTCGGGCTGGTATGCCCAGGGCATCACCGTCGCCTACGAGCGCGCGCGGGGTGTGCGCACGCTGAACCAGAGGGTGAGCGGAGAGTACGAGGTGTCGATTTCGAAGGTGGTGACCGGCGACACGAAGACCGTGGCGAAGGCGTTCACCGATCCGCGCCGGCGTGCGCAGTGGCTGGCGACCGCGGCCCCGGCGTTGTCCGGCGCGCTGTCCGCCGCCCTTGCCGCGATGCCGGCGAAGATCATCGTCATTCGCCCTGATGGCCTGGGACGGTTCCGCTACAAGGCGGGCGACTCGACCGTGCAGCTGCACCTCGTGCCCAAAGGGACCGGCAAGACCTCGGTGGTCGTCACGGTGATGAAGCTGCCCGACGCGGCGGCCGTGGAGGCACACCGCGCCACGTGGCGCGTGGCGCTTGCGTCCCTCGCGGCGCATCTTGCCGATCGGGCTGCTCATTGAGCGACTGCTGATTGCTGATTGAGCGATTCATTGACGATTGGGCGATTGGTGATTGGGCATTGGATTGAGTGATTGCGCGATTGAGGCATCGGGTGATTGGGTCACTCATTGCAGCGAGCGGCGGATCGTTCGGGGAGGCTGACTGTCGGATGGAGTCTTGGCTAGCACCAATGGCCCCATGACATCACCAATCATCCAATGCCCCAATGCCCCAATGCCCCAATCACCCAATCCAATGCGCAATGCTCCAATCGCGTAATCACCAATGAATCGCTCAATTGGCAATCGGCAATCGCTCAATGGACACGCTCACTACCTCCCCGCCACGACGAACACGGCCCGCTCAGGGGCGTAGTACTTCGCGGCCGTCGCGTTCAGCTGCGCTACCGTCACCGCCCTGATGCGCTCGCCGAACGCTCGCAGGCCGTCGGCGCCCTGGCCGAGGGACGCGAGGTCGGCGACGGCGGCCGAGGCGGAGGCGGGCGTCTCGAAACGGAAGAGCAGCCGGCCCAGCGCGAAGCCCTTCGCTTCGTCCAGCTGCGATGCGGTCACACCGCGCGTGGCGAACGATGCAAGGGTGTCCCGCATGCGGGCCACGGCCTCGCGCGACATCGTGGCGTCGGTCGTGACGAGCAGCGGCCCGGCGCCGCGGTTCGGCCACAGCGACGCGTAGACGGCGTAGGCAATCCCGGTGTCCACCAGCCGCTCGCCGAGGCGCCCCGCATAGCCGGTTTCGCCGAGCAGGTAGTTCAGCAGGCTCAGCGCCGGGTAATCCGGCGAGTCCGGCCCCGCGGCCGGGAGTGCCACGGTGATGCTGGCCTGCTCCTTGTGCGGCATCGAGATGTGCACGTCGCGGCCGCCGCCAGTCGCCGCGGCCGGCCACTCGGGCATGCCCGGCGTTGCGCGGGCCTTGTCACCGGCCGTGGCAGGCACGGGCTCACCCGGCCAGGCGCCAAAGGCCTGCGCCACGGCGGCGAGGGCGTCCTTCTCGCTCACCCCGCCCGCGACGGTGACGATCGTGCGCGCCGGCCGATAGTGCGTGCGATGGAACCGGGAGGCATCGCCGGCCGTGATGGCCGAGAGGCCGGAGCCCCTGCCATGGACCGGACGGCCGAGTGGATGGCTGGCCGGGAACAGCGCGCTCCACGCGGCGTCGTTGGCGCGCCAGCGCGAGTCGTCCTGGAGCGACGCGGCCTCGTCTGCCAGGCCGTCGCGCGCACGTGTGACCGCCTCGGTGGCAAACGCTGGCCGGGCGAGCACATCCGCCAGCGCCGTCAGAACGGCCTGCAGATCGTCCCTCCGCATCGTGGCGGTCCACTCCACGAACGTGCGATTGTCGAACGGCTCGTCGAGCGAAGACGCCGAGCTCGCGATCCGGATGCCGCGTGACCCGAGCTGTGCCGCGTGAGCTTCGGCGCCCCTCGCCGTCATTGCCCGCGCGACCACCACGGCGAGGCCTTCCCGTCCGGCCGGATCATTCAGCGCGCCGGCCGCGACACGTGCGCGGACGTGGACGATCTCACCGCCGAGCGGCGCCACGCCGACGGTCAGCCCATTGGGTAGCGTGGTCAGCGACACCGATGGCAGCGTCGGCAGATCGAGGCGGGGCGCCGGCGGCGTCACGGTTCCGGGATGCTTCTGCGCAATCTCCTCCGGCGGCGCCTTGGCGCTCTCCTGCGGCGCCGTCGCATCCTGCCCTGACGTTGTCATCGCCGCGTCTGCCTTTGGAACGAACCAGCCGACATTCCGCCGGTCCGCGGCGAAGAGCTGCGCCGCGAGCGCGCGCACATCCGCGGCTCGGACCTTGCCCACCGCGTCGACGATGCGGGGCAGGAGCGTGTAGGAGCCGATGCCCTCGAAGCGGGCGAGGCGATCCGCGATGGTGCGATTGCTGTCGTCACGCAGCGAGAACGCCGAGAGCACCTGCTGCGTGGCCGCGGCCACTTCGGCGTCAGTCACATCGCGGGCCGCCGCGGTCAGGGCCTGGTCGAGCGCGGCCTCCACCTTCGCGAGGTCCGCGTCCGGGGCGGCACTCATGCCGATGGCATGCAGCCCGGGGTACTCGGAGAGCTCCACTTCCGTCGAGACGCCGTAGGCGAGCCCGGTGCCCACGAGCGCGGCGTGCAGGCGGCTGCCGGGGCGCGCGGACGCGCGTCCCTCCGCCTTGCCCCCGGCCAGGACTCCGTCGAGCACCAGCAGCGTCGGATAGCGAGCATCGCCCGCCGCGGGCGCGTGCACGAGCAGCTCGAGGTGGCTCGCGGAACCAGGCCCGCGGTGCACGACCCGTCGTGCGCCGGTTTGCGGAGGCTCAACCGTGTGCAGGCGAGTCGGCCGCCCGTCCGCGGGCGCATCCGCGAAGTGCTTGCGCACCAGCCCGAGCGCCTCGGCTTCGTCGAACCGCCCGACGATGACGAGCACGAGGTTGTTGGCGGCGTAGTAGTCGCGATAGAAGCGCTCGAGATCGGCGGGTGTGACCGCCTGGAGGTCCGAGATCCAGCCCATGATGGGCGAGCCATAGGGATGCGCCACCATGGCCGCGCGGCGCAGCCGATGCTCCGCCATCGTGTAGGACGGCGAGTTCTCGTACTGGCGCAGCTCGGAGATGACACTGGTCCGCTCCAGCTCCACGCTGTCCGCGTCGAACAGCACGTGGCGCATGCGCTGGCGCTCCATGAAGATGAGCCAGTCGAGATACTCGCTCGGCGCGTGCGCGTTGTACACCGTCTGGTCGTAGGAGGTGTATCCGCCCCAGCGGCCGCCCCAGCGGAGCACCTGGTTGGTCAGATCGCCCTTGTTGATGCGCTCCGTCCGCCGGAACGCCATGTGCTCGATGTAGTGCGCCGAGCCGGTGACGCCGGGCCACTCGTTGCGGCTGCCGACTTTGTAGAGCGCCTGCACCGAGACGATGGGCAGCGTGCCGCGCTGGAGCATCAGCACCGTCAGCCCGTTCTCGAGCGTGACGCGCCGGACACCATCCGTCCAGTGGGGGGCTGGTGCGGACTGGTGCGGGCGCGTGCGGGCGGGTGCGGGCGGGTCCGAACGGGTGCGGGCAGGTGCGTCAGGTGCGGGCGGGTGCGAGCGGGTGCTGGCGGGTGCGCCAGGTGCGGGCGCGACCGCGGCCGACGTAAGGGCGGCAGGCCCAGACTGGGCCAGGCCCAGGCACGCGATGACGAACGCCGTGGCGACACGCATGCCTCGCATCATAACAACTCGCAGGAGGCACCGGTTTCTTGCGCGATTGGCGCGCGCCGGGCGGATCATCCCGCTGAAGACGACGAGGCCGCGCGCTCACCTGGACCCCGACGCGCTAGAATCTGGCGTGATCGCCCGATCGACGATGTCCACTCTGCGCCCGGTCGTGAGGGGCCTGCCTGGGGCCGGCGACGGCGTCGCTCCGTCCGAGACGGTGAGGCCATGGGTGACGGCGAGCTGACGCTCATCCTTCATCGCGCGCAGAGGGGCGATACCGCTGCGCTGGAGGCGCTCTTCGACGAGTGCTACCCCTTGCTCAGCCGGCTGGCGCGCGCGCGGCTCCGCGCGCACGAGCGTACGCCCACCCTCGACACCGGATCGCTGGTCCACGAGGCCTACCTGCGCTTCGTCTCGGCCGGTCGTCTCCGCATCGAGGACAGCCTCCACTTTCGCCGCTGGGCCGCAAGGGTCATGCGCTCGGTCGTCGTGGATCTGGCCCGCCGGCGCAATGCCGACCGGCGGGGCGGCGGTGTCGCGCGGGTCACGCTCAGCGATAACCTCCCGGCGGCGGCCGCAGGCCGCGATGACATCATCCTCCGCCTTCACGAGGCACTCGAGGCCGTCGCGGCCGTGGACGCCCGCGCGGCGCAGGTCGTGGAGCTGCGGTACTTCGCCGGGATGACCGAGCCTGAAGTCGCCGAGGCCCTCGGCATCACCGAGCGGACCGTTCGCCGCGACTGGCAGAAGGCCCGCCTGATGCTGGGCGAGATGCTCGACAACCCCGGCTGACCCCGCGGTCGTGTCCGGATTCGCGGATCGGTTGCGTCCTGTCGGGTGGGGGCCGTTCGCCGCCCACCTTCAGGAGGTCACCATGATTCGCCGTCTCACCTGGCTTGTCGTCGCGGCAGCGCTCACCCTGCCGGCCTCATCACGGGCGCAGTCACTCGGCACCTACAGCTGGCAGCTCGCCCCCTACTGCAATGTCGTCACCGTCAACGTCACCCAGACCGGATCCACCTACACGCTGGACGGCTACGACACCCAGTGCGGCGGCGCCAGCAACCGCGCGCCGGCCACCGGGATGGCGGTGCCCAACCCCACCGGCACCATCGGCTTCGGCCTGACCATCGTCACCAGCCCGGGCGGCACGCCTGTTCACGTCGAGGCCGCCATCAGCCTCGCCACCCTCAGCGGGACGTGGCGGGACAGCCTGGGCGGCACCGGCGACTTCGTCTTCACACCGGCGGCGGCGGCGTCGGGAAGCCCGCGGCCGCTCGCCGTCGCGGCCCTCCCCGACGGGTCGATCACCACGCCGAAGCTGGCCGATGGGGCCGTGGACGCCTCGAAGATCGATCCCACGGCCGTCCAGCGGCGCATCCAGAGCGGCTGCCCCACGGGGCAGATGATGACCGGCGTCGGCCAGGACGGGACCGTGGCCTGCGAGGCCGTTACCTCGGGGGCGGGCGGGGACATCACGGGTGTGGCGGCGGGGACCGGCCTGACCGGCGGCGGCGTCACCGGCGACGTGACACTGTCGGCGGACCTCTCCCAGGTGCAGGCGCGCGTGGCGTCGGCGTGTCCGGCGAACGAGGCCATCCGCGCGATCAACGCCGACGGCACGGTGGTGTGCGACGTGGACAACGACTCGGGCGGAGACGTCACGGCGGTGACGGCGGGCTCGGGGCTCACCGGTGGGGGTACCGCCGGCGATCTCACGCTGAGCGTGCAGTTCGCCGGATCGGGCACCGCCAACGTGGCCGCGCGCAGCAACCACACGCACGCGACCACCGGTCCCGGCAACACGAGCATCGGCGAGGAGGCGCTGGGGGGTGCCGCGGGAAGCGCCAGCATGACGGCGGTGGGATACCGGGCCCTCAGGAACAACATCAGCGGACAGGGCACATGGAACACCGCGATCGGTAGCGAAGCCTTGAGCGCGAACACCAGCGGCCAGGCGAACGTGGGCGTCGGCGCGTATGCCCTGCAGGCAAACCTGCTGGGCGACTTCAACACCGCGGTGGGCACCGGGGCCCTGGAGGACAACACCTCAGGCAGCCGCATCACGGCCATCGGCGCCAACGCCCTGCTCTTCAGCACGACGAGCAGCGACAGCACGGCCGTCGGCTACCGTGCTGGCGCGGGGGGCGGCACTGGCAATGTGGCGGTCGGCAGCCAGGCGCTCAGCGCCTCCGATTCGACGCTTCGGAATACGGCCGTGGGCACGTTCGCGCTCGAGTTGGCCGCCGACAACAACAACACGGCGGTCGGCGCGGGCGCGCTCGACAGCCTCGTCACGGGATCCGACAACGTCGCGATCGGCGAGCAGGCAGGTGGGGTCCTGACCAGCGGCAGCCAGAACCTGTATTTCGATCACCCGGGGACGGCGACCGAGAGCAACACGATCCGCATCGGCTCCGGTCTTCACGACCGGACGTTCGTCGCCGCCGTTCGCGGTGTGACCACGGGGCTGAACAACGCCCAGACCGTCGTCATCGACAGTGCCGGCCAGCTCGGCACCGTCTCCTCCAGCCGCCGCACCAAGGTCGACATCGCGGAGCTCGAGCCGTCGGTCACCTCAGCGCTGCACCGGCTGCGACCCGTCCAGTTCCGCTATCGCCAAGCGTTCGCGGACGGCTCGACACCGATCCAGTACGGCCTCATCGCGGAGGAGGTCCAGGACGTGCTGCCCGAGCTGGTGGCCACCGACGATGAGGGCCAGCCGGCGTCCGTGAAGTATCACGTGCTGCCGGCGCTGCTGCTGGCCGACGTGCAGCGCCTCGAGCGCGAGCGCCAGGCGCTGGCGGTCACGGTCGCCGAACAGCGCCGGGCCATGGAGGCGCTCTCCGCGGATCTGGCGACGCTGCGCGGGCAGATGGACGAACTCGCCGCCGCCGCGCGTCGCGACCGCTGAGGCCGAGGAGGAATCATGGACACGGCCATGGCGTGGTTGAGCTTCGCGTTGCTGGCCCTCACCATGCGAGCCATCCCGGCGGGGACGGCCTGTCCCGTGTGGACGGGCGTCGGCGCCGCAGTGGTATAGAAGCGCCATGGATGTCGGGGCCTGGGCGACCATCAGCCGGCTGCTGGACGAAGCGCTGGATCTGCCGCCAGCCGAGCGCGAGGCCTGGCTCGAGCGGCTGGGACCGGAGCACGCGGCGCTGAGGCCGCGGCTCCGGGCCATGCTGGAACGGGCCGCCACCGGGGACGACGGGTTCCTGGCGGCCCTGCCCGACCTCTCCGCGATCGGGTCCGAGCCCGAAAGCCTTCGGCTGGGCGCCGGCGAGCCGGGCGCGCAGGTCGGTCCCTATCGCCTCGTGCGCGAGATCGCCTCGGGTGGCCAGGGCTCGGTGTGGCTGGCCGAGCGCGCCGATGGCCTGCTGGCCCGCCCGGTGGCGGTGAAGCTGCCCATCGGCCTCGCGTTCCGGCCGCACCTCGCCGAGCGCATCGCGCGCGAGCGTCACATCCTGGCGTCGCTCACCCATCCCCACATCGCACGGCTCTACGATGCGGGCTTCTCCGACGACGGCGCGCCGTATCTGGCGATGGAGTACGTGGATGGCACGTCGCTCGACCGGCACTGCCGCGAGCGCGGCCTCGACGTGAAGGCCCGTGTCGCGCTCTTCGTTCTCGTCATCCGCGCCGTCGCCTTCGCGCACGGCCGCCTCGTCATCCATCGCGATCTCAAGCCCTCGAACATCATGGTCACGTCCGGGGGCGACATCCGCCTGCTGGACTTCGGCATCGCGAAGCTGGTGGACGACACCCGCCCGAGTGATTCGACGCTCACCGAGGTCGGCGGGCGGGCGATGACGCTGCGCTACGCATCGCCCGAGCAGGTTGCCGAGCAGCCGCTCGGCGTCGCGACCGACATCTACTCCCTCGGCGTGGTCCTCTACGAGGTCCTCACGGGCGCCTCGCCATATCGGCCCGCCCGCGACACGGTGGCCGCGCTCGAAGAGGCCGTGCTCACCGCCGACCCCGTGCGCCCAAGCGAGGCTGCCGGCGATCCGGGGAGCCGCCGTGCCCTGCGGGGCGATCTCGACACCATCCTGCTCAAGGCGCTGAAAAAGGATCCGGCCGAGCGGTACGCCACCGCCGGTGACTTCGCCGACGACCTGGAGCGCTATCTCGGCAGCCAGCCCGTCGTCGCGCAGCCCGATCGGCGGCTGTATCGGGCCCGCAAGTTCGTGACGCGCCATCGGATGGAGGTGCTCGCCGCCACGGCGGCACTGCTGGCGGTGGTCGTCGGCGCCGGCGTGGCCGTGTGGCAGGCGCAGGTCGCGCGCGCCGAACGCGACGCCGCGCGCGTGCAGCAGGCGCGCGCCGAGGCGTCGAGCGGCTTCCTGCAGTCGCTGCTCCAGCAGGCGGGCCCCGATCGCCCGCTCACCGCCACGGAGCTGCTCGACAAGGGCGCGGACCAGCTCGAGGCGGCGAGCGACATCGAGGACGACGTGCTGGCGTTCCTCCAGTACCAGATCTCGACGCATTACTCGCGGTTCAACCAGTCCGACCGCGAGCTGACGCTGCTCACCCGCAGTGCGGCCAGCGCCCGACGGGCCGGCGACCACAACCTGGTGGCGGCCGCCGAGTGCGCGGCGGCGTTCGCGCTGGCGTTCCGCGATCTCGACGGCGCCCACGTGCGCCTCGCGTCCGGGGAAGCGGCGCTCTCCGGCCTCGCGCAGCCGACCTTCGAAGCGCGCGCCGATTGCCTGAAGGCCAGGGCCCGCGTCCTCGAGATGCAGGGACGCATGGACGAGGCGATCAGGATGCTGGAGGCTGGCATCCCGCAACTGCCGCCGCCCACCCGCGAGACCTGGTCCCGGCACCAGTTCCTCAAGACGCACCTGTCGGACCTCTACCGTCGCGTCGAGCGCTACAAGGACGCGCTGGTCCTGACGGAGGAGAACCTCGAAACGGTCCTGTCCCGCGGGCAGGCGGGCACGCTCAACGAATTCGGCGCGCGCAACAACATTGCCGGCAATCTGACGCGTCTGGGCGAGGTCCGTTCCGCCCATGCCATCTACGAGCAGCTGCTCGGCTGGCTCGGTCGAGACGTGCTGCCCGTGGCCCCGCTCGCCATGCAGAGCAACATCGGCTTCTCGTTCCTGCGCATGGGCCAGCCCGCCGAGGCCCTCCGCCTCGCCGATGCCGAGCGCGAAGCCGACGAACGGGCCGGCAATCCGCTTCAGGCGGCCCTCGCCGATCTCCTGGCGTCGCGGGCCCTTCTGGAGCTCGGCCGCCTGGACGACGCCCGAGCGCGCCTGGATCGCGCCGAACGGTTCTGGCAGACCAATCCGCAGGGCTTCGCACGCATGCTGCTGGAAGCGAGGCTGGTGCGCACGGCGATCGTCGCCGAAGAGGGCCGCCTTCCCTTGGCTCTGGAGGAGGGCGCACAGCTGCTGGCGTCGCTGGGATATCCGGACCAGACGACGACACCGGGTCTGGACCGCGCACTGAAGCTGGTGGCCCAGCTCCGTCTCAGGGCCGGTGACCCCGCCGCCGTCGTCGAGCCGGCATCCGCGGCGCTGGACGTGGCCCGGCGTTTCGCGCGCGACGAGCGAGCCAGCGCAGACGTGGGAGAGGCGGCGCTCCTCCGGGCGCGCGCCTACGCCGCCCTCGGCCGCACCGCCGACGCGCTGACCGATGCACGGCTTGCGGCCGCAGCCCTGCAGACGGGCCTCGGCCCCGACCACGCCACGACCGCCGCAGCGGTGTCCCTTCTGGAGACGCTCGCGACACGCCCGTGAATGGGGCCCTCGCGCCCCCATCGAATATGGCTGCGCCTGGCGATGCTGATGCTCGCGCCCGGTTGGGCTATCGGCCCCCCGCCCGCACGTGCCACGTGAAGCTGGTGAACATCATCTCCTCCCACGTCTGGTCGCCCCACCACACGTCCGTCGTCGGGTCGGGGTTTGCCTTGTTGGCCGGAGAGTTGTCGTACCAGGCCGAGGCCTTGATGGTGGTGCCCGCGGGCAGATCGAGCGGGCGCGCGAACTGGTACTCGTGCTGCCACTCGAAGTCGTAATTGGGCACGGAGAGGATGGGTTCGCGGCGGCCGTCGGGATAGATGGCCTCGTAGTACCACCGAATGCCGCGCACATGCGTGTGCGGCGTCATGCTGAAGAGCTGCAGGTCGCGGTTGAGGGTCATCTCGGCGTCCACGCGGTGATTGGCCGCGCCGGCCGGGATGTGCAGCGCGCCGTTCACGAGCGCCGTGCCGGTGAGCGGCATCTGCGGCGGTTCCTTCGCGAAGATGAGGCCCATCTTCGTGCGGTCCGCCGTCGGCTTGCCAATGGTCGTGTAGTGCATCTGGAACACGAGTGACGACCCTTTCGGCAGGCGCATCGCCGTGCCGGCGGGGAAGGCACGCGTGGAGTTCCCCGGCACGTAGCCGCCGATCGATCCGGCCGTGCCGCGCAGGCGCGGGCGGTCGTTGGGGAACGCAGGCTTGCGCTGGCCGTCAGGCAGCGGCGGTCCACCGGTCTGGCCGGCGGGGATGTCCATCCCTTCGGCAAAGGTCACCACTCCGCGCGGACGCGGCGTGGCGGTTGCGCCTGCCGTCGGCCTGCCCGTCGCCGCGGCTCCCGGTGCCGCGTCCTGGGGCGGGCGGACATACACGATCACGTGATGCACCACCGCCGGGTTTCCCGGGCGCATCTCCCAGGCCTGGATCCATCGGTCCTCGTCGAAGTTCGCGGGTACCTCGAAGTAGAGGTACGGGATCGTGCCGCTCGCAGGAATCGGGTAGTCCTCCTGCATCTCGAGGACGACATCCGGCTGGCCGATGCGCCAGCCCTCGGCGTACTGCGGTGCAGGCGGCAGATCCTCCGGGTTCCCTTCTGGCGCGCCGGCCTCCACCCACCTGACCACGGTGGCCTTCTGCACGTCGGTCAGGCGCCGCTCGTTTGCGAAGTGGCCGATGGCCGGGTCGGCGTGCCACGGCGGCATCGCGCCGCTTCGCACCTGCGCGGCGATGGAGCGGGCCCACGGGCGCGCCTCCTTGTAGGTGAGCAGCGACATCGGCGCGATTTCGCCGGGCCTGTGACACGTGGTGCAGTGTGCGAAGAAGATGGGCGCCACGTCCTTCGTGAACGTGGGCGCGGGGGAGGCCGCTTGTTGGGCGGTGGCAATGCCCGCGAACGACAGCCAGGAGATGGACACGACGAGCGCGGCAGAAGGTCCGACCGTCATGCGCGGCACTATACCCCGGGTGGCCGCCGTTCGGCTCCGGATGCCACGGCCCGGTCGGCAACGCGGCGGATCATGCCGCTGAAGATCAACTGGTGGATGGGGTAGAGCGCGTACCAGTACACGAGGCCCCACAGCCCGCGCGGGGCGAAGAACGCGGTTTGCAAGAGCAGCGTGCGATCCGGTCCCTGCGCACGCGCCTGGAACTGCAGCCATGCGCGTCCGGGTACCTTCATCTCGGCGCGCAGGCGGAGGAGCGAGCCGGGCTCCACGGCCTCCACGCGCCAGAAGTCCAGGGCGTCGCCCACGCGAACCTCCTGGGGGTGACGCCGCCCGCGCCGCATGCCCACGCCACCGACGAGACGATCCATGAGCCCGCGGACCTGCCACGCCCGGTTCATGTAGAGCCAGCCCGTGCGGCCGCCAAGCCCTGTGAAGGCCCGGTAGACGGCGGACGGCGCTGCGGCGACCATCGTCTGGCGCCGTTCGATGATCATGCCTTCCTGCGTCGTCAGGACGACGGGCGGCACGTCCCGCTGACTCGTGGCCAATGCGTCGGTCCAGGCGGTCTCCACCGATCCGGCATCGAGCATCTGCAGGGCGGCACTGACCGCGGCGTCGTAGCCCATGGGCCGGATGTCGGGGAACATCACCCGCGCGCGCTCGTCGCGCACGATCACCTCGTTGCGGAGCCCGTCGATCAGGGGTTGCGCGATCGAAGCGGGGATCGGCGTCACGAGATGGACCCAGTACGAGCTGAGCCGCGGCGTCAGCACCGGCACGGGGACCAGCAGGCGGCGCAGTCCCCGCAGCCGCGCGTAGCCAGTCATCATCTCGCCGTAGGTGATCACGTCGGCTCCGCCCACCTCGAGCAGCTGCCCTTCGCTGGCCGGCACGTCGAGCGCGGAGACCAGGTAGTCGAGCACGTCGCCAATGGCGATGGGCTGGATGCGCGTGTAGACCCAGCTCGGGCATACCATGATGGGCACGCGCTCGGTGAGATAGCGGATCATCTCGAACGACAGCGACCCGGCGCCGACGATGACGGCGGCGCGGAACTCGGTGACGGGAACGCCGGCTTCGCGGAGGGCGTCACCGCTCTGCTGGCGGGAGCGCAGGTGCTCGGAGAGAGCGGCGGCCGGATCGCCGAGCCCGCCCAGGTAGATCAGGCGCCGCACGCCCGCCTTGCGCCCGGCGTGTCCGAATGCGCGGGCCGCGCGCGCGTCCCGCTCGTGGAACTCCGGGCCGCTCCCGAGGCTGTGCACGAGGTAGTAGGCCACCTCGATACCCTCGAGCGCCGGGCCCAGGCTCGCGTCATCGAGGGCGTCCCCGCGGACCACCTCCACGGTGCCCAGCCACGGCCGCCCCTGCAGCCGCGAAGGGTCGCGCACCAGGCAGCGGACGTGGTGCCCGGCGTCGATGAGCCGCGGAACCAGCCGCCCGCCCACGTATCCGGTCGCGCCGGTGACGAGCACTCGCACGGTCGATCTCCTCTACCTCATCTGACGCGACTCTCTCTCTCCAGGTGACGGGCCGAACTCTCTCCAGGTAACGGCCCGCGGCTATGACCACGGTCATAGGCGAGGCCGACCCCTTGAGCGACAAGGGAGGCTGCACCTTCGGGGAAGGGGGGAGTCATGGATCCAATCAGGCACCTGCTCGACGAGCATGCCCTCATCATGAACGAGATGGCCGCCCTTCGAGCGGCGGCTGAGGACCTCGCCGCTCGTGGCGACGAGGCGGTGCCGGACGTCCTGCCGGTGCTGCAGCGGATTGGCGAGGTCATGGAGACCCGCCTGGAATGGCACGCGCGAAAGGAGGAAGATACGCTCTTCCCGGCCATGGAGCGCGTCATCGGCATCGAAGGGCCGACGGCCGTCATGCGCATGGAACACGAGGACATCCACGGCCAGGGCCGGCTGCTGCGCGCCACCCTCCGCGAGCTCAACGAGGTCGAGCACCCGCGCATCGAGGCGGCGCGCGAGCAGCTGCGGCGGTCGCTGGCCGAGGAAGGCAGCGCGGATGTGTTTCGAGAACTCTCCAAGCAGATCCTCCAGCTCATCGACATGCACTTCTACAAGGAAGAGCAGATCCTCTTTCCGATGGCCGAGCGGCTGCTCGGGCGCGCGGTGCTGGACGAGGTGGGCGCCGCGATGGCGGCATTGGACGAGGCGGAGACGGACGCCCGTCGATGCCTGACCGCCGATCGCTGATCCCCCCACCCACGCTGCCGCTGGTCTACTTCGGCCTCGCGCACCTGGCGCTGGCCGTCGCCCTGGCGGTGCTGGTCGTCGACCCCGGCCTGCCGACGGCCCCGGGCGCCGGCACGCGGTTCCTCGCCCTCCTGCACCTGGTGACGCTGGGCTGGATCTCCGGCTCCATCCTCGGCGCCCTCTACATCGTCGGGCCTCTCGCGCTTGGCGTGCCGATGCGCGCGGGCATCTTGGACTCGGTCACGTGCGGCGCGTTTGCCGGTGGGCTCGCCGGCATGGTCGCCGGATTCTGGTCGAGCCGCTTCGACATCGTCTCGGCAGGCGCGGCCGGCGTCCTCGGATCAGTGGGCTGGGTGGGCGCGCGGATATTCGGCGGGCTCATGCACGCGCGTCTGCCCAAGGGTGTCTCCCTCCACATCGCGCTCGCCTTCGTGAACGTGGGGCTGGCAGGGCTGGTCGGCCTCGTCATGACGCTCGACACGTTGGGGCTTCACCTGTCGTCGCTGCCCTTGCGGTGGAACGCGGCACACGCCCACCTCGGCGTGCTCGGGTGGGCCTGCATGATGATCTTCGGCGTCGGCTACCGGCTCGTGCCGATGGTCGTCCCTGCCGCGATGCCCTCGGGCGCGTCGCTCGGCGTCAGCGCCGTCCTGCTGCAGGCCGGCACGCTGGGCCTTGCGGGAGCCCTCGTCGGTGGCTGGGACGTTCGCCCGTGGGGCGTCCTCGTTCTCGCGGCGTTCGCCAGCTTCTTCGCGCACGTCCTCGCGATGCTTCGGGCACGGCGCCCGCCGCCAGCGGACCTGCCCAGGCCTGACTGGTCCACGCGCCACACGTTCCTCGCGCTGTCGTACGGAGTGGCGGCCGCCGTGCTCGGCGCGGTGCTGTCGTTTGGCGAGGGCACGTCATCGCTGATCTGGGCGTACAGCATCGCGGGCCTCGTTGGCTTCGTCTCGCAGCTGGTGGTGGGCATCCAGGGCCGCCTTCTGCCCTTGCACGCCTGGTATCGCGAGATGGAGCGGCTCGGGGGCGAGCCGCCGCCAGTCTCGGCCCACTCGCTTGCATCGCTTCCGGCGGCCCGCGCGACGTTTGTGCTGTGGTTCTTCGGCCTGCCGCTCCTCTTCATCGGTGTCACGATGCGAGACGCGCCCCTGGTGGCCGCCGGTGCGGCGTTGCTCCTGGCGGCCACGCTGGTGAACCTCTGGCACGGCGCAGCCATCGTCGGCAGGGCGCGGCGGGGTGGCGGGCCGATTGGATGCTCTTGCGCACCACGATGACACTCGAGTGGCGCAATCCGGTCGCGGCCGGCGAGGCGGGCGAAGGAGGCCTTCGGCCACGGGCGTCCAACCGACTCGAGGACCGAGGGCTACGGTCGTGGCGAGACCGGTCCGCCGGCGAACCAGAGCACGCCGTTCAGCAGCGTGGCGGTGAGCGTCCCCGGCGCATCGTCCGCCACCGTCGTGCCCGTGCCTTCGTTGAACCGCCAGTACGCCACCAGCCCCGGCTCGGCCCCTGTCAGTTCCACGGTCCGCCCGGACTGCAGCTCGGTCGGCGTCCGCACGACGTTCCAGATCCGCACCTCGTCCAGCCCGCCGCGGTACTGCCGGAACGCCGAGCTCTCGTGCCCCAGCCGCAGCGCGTAGGTCTGGTTCTCCATCGCCACATACGCCGCATGGTTCGCGCGCGTCAGCGCCAGGCTCACGCCGTCCACGTAGATGGCGATGCCGTTGGCCGCCGTCGCGCCGCCGCGCCCGTCGTAGCTGACCGCGACGTGGTGCCAGCCCCCGGCCAGTCCTGCCTGGCTCGCCGTCGTGTAGGCCGACACCGTGGCCTGCGCGCTCGGATCCCGGAGATCCAGCCGCAGCGTGTTCGATGAGATGTAGAAGCGGTATTCCTGGTTCGGCCCCTCCAGCCACTTGCTCACGAGGTTCTGCTTGACCGCCATCGTGTCGGGCCGGATCCACAGCTCGAAGGTCAGCGGCCGGTCCAGGCTTCCCGTCGTGAAGCTCAGGCTGTCGTGGTCCGCGACCAGCACGACGTCGTTCACGCCGTCGAGCTCCACGTAGTGCGAGGCGCCGCCCCCGGGTGGGGGAGGCGGCGGCGGGGGCGGGGGCGGAGGCGGGGGCGGGGGCGCGTTGGACACAGACACCCCCACCGGCACCGCCGCTGCCGTATTCCCGGAGGCATCCCGTGCAATTGCGCCAATCGTGTAGGGGCCGTCGGCCGACGCCGTGGTGTTCCAGGACAGCTGGTACGGCGGCACAAGGTCCTCCGGACCCATTGCCGCGCCGTTCAATGTGAACTGCACTCCGGCGACCCCCACGTTGTCGCTCGCCGCGGCAGCGATGACCACCGTGCCCGAGATCGTCCCCGCCGGTGGGCTGGTGATCGACACGATCGGCAAGGTGGTGTCGGGTGGAACCGCGAGCGTCCTGAAGCTGCCCGTGGAGCTGACGGTGAAGTTGCCGGCCGCGTCGGTGGCCTTGACCTCGTAGAGGTAGAACGTGTCGGGTAGAAGGCCCGTCAGGGAGACGACGTGGCCGGTAGCGACGCCGGCACTATAGACGTCAGTGCACGGACAGGCGGCACCAGGCGTGTACGACACCCAGGCCGTGGCTGGCTCGCTGGTCGAGAAGGTGATGGTGACACCCGAGGGTGTGAGGCCCGACATGGCGATGTTCGAGATGTCTGGCGGGGTCGTATCGTCGGGAGGCGGCTGCATGGGCCCCCCTGGCGCCCAGAGCACGCCGTTCAGCAGCGTGGCGGTGAGCGTCCCCGGCGCATCGTCCGCCACCGTCGTGCCCGTGCCTTCGTTGAACCGCCAGTACGCCACCAGCCCCGGCTCGGCCCCTGTCAGTTCCACGGTCCGCCCGGACTGCAGCTCGGTCGGCGTCCGCACGACGTTCCAGATCCGCACCTCGTCCAGCCCGCCGCGGTACTGCCGGAACGCCGAGCTCTCGTGCCCCAGCCGCAGCGCGTAGGTCTGGTTCTCCATCGCCACATACGCCGCATGGTTCGCGCGCGTCAGCGCCAGGCTCACGCCGTCCACGTAGATGGCGATGCCGTTGGCCGCCGTCGCGCCGCCGCGCCCGTCGTAGCTGACCGCGACGTGGTGCCAGCCCCCGGCCAGTCCTGCCTGGCTCGCCGTCGTGTAGGCCGACACCGTGGCCTGCGCGCTCGGATCCCGGAGATCCAGCCGCAGCGTGTTCGATGAGATGTAGAAGCGGTATTCCTGGTTCGGCCCCTCCAGCCACTTGCTCACGAGGTTCTGCTTGACCGCCATCGTGTCGGGCCGGATCCACAGCTCGAAGGTCAGCGGCCGGTCCAGGCTTCCCGTCGTGAAGCTCAGGCTGTCGTGGTCCGCGACCAGCACGACGTCGTTCACGCCGTCGAGCTCCACGTAGTGCGAGGCGCCGCCCCCGGGTGGGGGAGGCGGCGGCGGGGGCCCGCCCGTGTCAGAGGTCAGATACCAACGCCGGCTCGTGGTGTCGGTCTGGAGAAAGCGAAGAAGCTGGTCGGCCACCTTCTGGCGGCCGGCCACGGAGGGGTGGAGGCCATCGGAGCTGAAATCCGCGCAGCTGTACTCGAGGCCGTCCGAGCGCCCGGGAATGCCGCCCACCACGCCGTCGCTGCCGAGGCCATCGGCCCAGAGATAAGGTCCCCATGCCAGATATGGCGCCTCGGCGTCGGGACCGGTGAACCTGAGCGCCGGGTCGCCAGCGATCTGCTGCTCGATCAGCCATTTGACCGCGAACCCTTCTTCGTAGGCGATGGGCTCGGGGTAGTTGGTCGAGATGGCGTACTGCCCGTAGATGCGACTGGAGAGGTAGGCGACACGGATGTTCGGATAACGATCCTTCAGCAGCTGGATCGACTCACGGAGCTTGGTCTGGAACAGCAGCGCGGGTGCCGGAAACGGAGGATAGGCGCTCCATCCGCCCACGTCGGAGCCACGGACGGTCTGCTTGATCCAGGCGACCTGCACCTGGGCCGCGGTCAGCCCGCGGCCGGCCACGGCACTCGCCAGTACGGACCACGACACGTGGTTCGGGTCGGCCCACTGGAAGGCCGAGTGGCCGTCCTGCGCGCCGTTCACGGTCGTGATGTGCGGATCGCGAAGCGGGTCGGCGGCCGACGCGTACTCGAAGACCTCGAATTCCTGATTGGTCAACGACATCCCGATCGACACGAACCCGATGCGGCCATTGACCGGGTCGACCTGCCCGGCGGCATCCAGGGGCTGAATGGCGTCGGCCATGGTCAGTCCCGCCGTCTCGTGCGCGGCGGGCCGCACGTTCGACCCGTTGGGATACAACCCGCCCACGTATCCGTTGTAGGTGCCGATGCCCAGGTCCGTGAGCGGCACGTTGCCAGTTGACGTCGCGCTGCAATACTGAGCCTCGGCTGGCGCTGCAAAGAGCCCGACGAGGCTCCCCAGCAGAACGAGAGTCACGACGACCCCGCGATACCAGTGCGACATAGGCGACGAGGATAGCAAACGACGCGCGCGAATTCTGCGCGAATTACCAAGGCGCGTGCGAGCGGATCGGAGTCCGCTGAAACGCCGACTTAGGTCGCTCTCTGGATGGTGTTCCCTGCCGATCTGCCGCCCTCAGCGACCGCCACCGTGCGCTCGCCTGCTGCCCTCAGCGCACGAGCGTATCGAGCGTCACCGAGCCGAGCGTGGCGCGGATGCCTTCGTCCACTTCGTCGAACAGCTGCTGGAGCGCGGCGGTCTGCGGATGCGTCGCGGCTGCGCCGGCGCGCGCCTCCAGCAGGTGATGCCCCGGTTGCCGCAACGAGTCGAAGACCGACACGACGTCGAGCACCGTGATCTCCGTGCGGGGCCTCGCGAGACGGTACCCACCGCCAATGCCGCGGGTGCCGACGGCGAGGCCGGCCCGGACGAGCTGCTGGAAGACCTTGGCCAGCGCCGCCGCAGGAATGCCGTGCGGCTCCGCGACCTCGGCCACGGTCACCGGCCTGTCGCCCGCGCGTGCCATCTCGACCGCGGCGTAGAGCGCGTAGCGCGAGAACTTGCTGAGCGTCATCGGTCCGCCCTGGCCCGGGCCGCCTGCAGGTCGAGGTCGAGGCAGAGGCGCTGGGCCATCACGAAGCCCTCGCGGCGAAAAAAGGCGAGCAGATCGTGGCCGTCCCAGCCGGCCTCGGTGCGCAGGGTACTGATGCCGAGGCCGAGCAGGTTGGTCCGGAGCTGCGCGAGCAGGGAGGCGGCCACGTGGTGGCCACGGAAGTCCGGGTGCACGTCGATCACGTCCAGCACCGCCACGCGCTCGGTGACGCCGAACTCGCCGTAGAAGACGCGCGCGAGCAGGAAGCCGACGAAGGCGCCCTGGAGTTCCGCGGCGAGCGAAACCGTGATGCCGGTGTCCGACAACGCCTGCTTGAGCTTCAGCCTGAAGAACTCGTCGCGCCGCCGGCCCACGTTCTTCGCGTCGAGCCGGATGACGGCCTCGAGGTCCGAGGGCCGGAGGTTGCGCACGACGATGTCGGTGGTCAGTGGATCGATCGCGTCCATGTTCTCTCCCCGGTTCCTATCCGATCAACTGTCCGCCGTCCACCCGCAGCACCTGACCCGTGATGTGCCGGCTCGCGTCTGAGCACAGGAACAGCACCGCGGCGGCCACCTCATCTGGCCGGCCCAGGCGGCCGAGCACGGCTTCGGCCAGTGCCTTCTGCCGCAGGTCGTCTGGAAGGTCCGCGGTCATCGCGGTCTCCGTCCAGCCCGGGGACACGATATTCACCCGGATGTGGTGTCGGCCCCACTCGCGCGCGGCCGTGCGGCCCAGGGCGATGAGGCCGGCCTTGCTGGCCGCGTAGTTGGCCTGCCCCGCCTTGCCCCGCTCGCCGTTGATGGAGGAGACCAGCACTACGCTCCCGCCGCCGGCGGCACGGAGCGGTGGCCCGACGCTTCGCATCAGGAAGAAGGCGGAGTCGAGGTTGGCCGCCAGCACGGAGCGCCAGTCGTCATCGCTCATGCGCGTGAGCGGCCCATCGCGCGTGATGCCGGCGCAGTGCACGACGATGTCGATCTGTCCAATCCTGGCGGCTGCGGCCTCCACGGCCGCCGCCACGCTGGCGCTGTCCGTCAGGTCGCACGCGATGGATTCGGCGCCGGCGGGCGGCGGGTGTCCGTTGCGATCGATCGCCACCACCTCGGCGCCAGCCTCGAGCAGCCGCGCGCACACCGCGCGGCCGATGCCGCCGCCACCGCCTGCGACAATGGCGCCGCGATCCTGCAGGGGGAGGGTGTTCATGCGGCACTCGGGGGAAGGGCGCGCCCGCGCTCGGCGAGGCGGCGCACGCGGTAGGCGCCCCAGAGCGCCGCGCCGATGGCCCCGGCCAGCGCGGACTGGGCATGGCCGCGGAACTCCACCGCGGCCTTCTGCGCGGCAGCGGCTTCGGTGAGCGCCGCCATCAGCCCTTCGTCTGCCGCGAGCCCGCCGGTGACGAGCACCACGCCTGTTACGCCAGACGAGGTGACGAGCTTCAGGTAACGGCCCGCCATCGACTGGTGGATGCCCCGGAGGATGTTGGGAATGGTGATGCCGCGCGAGACCATGTTGATGACGTCGGTCTCCGCCAGGACCGCGCAGATGGACGAGCAGGCCTCGGGCTTGTCGCCCGTCTTCGAGAGCCGCCCGATCTCCTCGAGGGTCACGCCCAGATAGCGCGCGATGTTCTCGAGGAACTGCCCCGATCCCGACGCGCACTGGCTGGTCATGCGGTACCCGAGCACCTTCGCGCGCTCGTCCATGCGGACCGCGCGGGTGTGCAGCGCCCCGATGTCGATGACGGCACGGGCCGCCGGCTCGAGAAAGAGCCCGCCGCGCGCGTGCGTGGTCATGCCGTAGAAGTGCCCGGTGCGGAACCGCACGCCTTCGCCCTCGCCGGTCGTGGCCACGTAGGCCACGTCGCCGCGCGAGACGCCGAGGTCGGAGATCACGGAGTCGTAGATGCCGTCCACGACGGCCAGCGGATCCCGCCGGCGAATGCGCTCGACGACTCCCGCGAGCAGGCGCTCACCGCCCTGGCCGTCGGTGTCCATCGCGACGACCTTGACGGCGGCCGATCCCACGTCGATGCCCGTGGTGATCATGACGGCTCCCCGGGAGCCTCGCCGCCGGCGTGGGGCTCCCGATGGGCGGCGCGCAGCGCGAAGAGCGCCGCGCCGAGCGCGCCGGTGTAGATGGAATCGTCGGAGATGTTCACGGTGCGGGCGCCGTAGTTCTCGTCGACCAGCTCGCAGAGCGCCGAGACCGCGGCCTGGTTGCGCGCCACCCCTCCGGTGAAGGTGAACTCGTCCCTCACGCCGCCCGAGCGCGCCAGCAGCGACATGGCCCGGAGGATGATGGCGCGGTGAAGCCCGGCGAGAATGTCCTCCCGCTTCTCGCCCAGCGACAGGCGCTCGCGCAACTCCGCGCCGGCGAACACCGTGCAGGTAGAGTTGATACGCACAGGCGCGGAAGACTGGCTCGCGATCGGGCCCAGCTCGTGCAGGCCCAGGCTCATCTCGTCCGCGATGTAGCCCAGGTAGCGGCCACACCCTGCCGCGCACCGATCGTTCATCTGGAACGACGTGACAATGCCATCCTCGTCCACCTGGATGGCCTTGGTGTCCTGCCCGCCGATGTCGAGCACGGTGCGCGTGCGCGGATACATCGCATGGGCGCCGAGGCCGTGGCAGAGGATCTCGGACCGGATGTGCCCCTCGGGGAAGGGAAGCCGCGCGCGGCCGTAGCCGGTGCCCACGCTGCCGACCTGCACGAGGGGCATGGACGCCACGCGGGCCACCGCCGTGGCGAGGGCGGGATCCGCGTCCGGCAGCGCGCCCAGCGCCACCGCGGCATGCTGGTCGAAGTGCCCGGCCGCCTCGGAGGAGTTCTCGACGTCGAGGATGGCCTTGTCGAAGAGTCCGGCCAGCAGGTCGAAGCCGACGCCGGTGGCGCGGGCCTCCTCCTCGGCCAGGGCCAGGTAGCGGCTGCCGGCGAGGTCCCTGAAGAAGTCGCTCTTGCGGCGCGCGCGCTCTGCGTAGAGGTCGTCCACTTCCGCCTCCATGCGCGCGAGGATGCGGTCCACGATGGCGGCGGCGCCGGGCGGCCTGGTCAGCAGCCGCGAGAGGAAGCGGTGCAGCTCGGAGTCGAGGACGCGCAGCTGCGAGCGATACTGCTCGGCCCGGAACCTCCGTTCGAGCGCCGAGATCCGGGCGGGCACGCGTCCCGGGTCTCGGGCGACGGACCCGTACTCGCCCGCGATGAGCGAGAAGCGCGTGTTGATGAGCGCCTCGCTGAGCGCCACCTGGCAGGCCACGTCGTAGTTGCTGCGCGAGTTGGTGATGCCGCGGCCCAGCACCGCGCCGTCCTCGCCGAGCACGACAGCCTTGGTGGTGGTCGAGCCGAGGTCGATGCCGACGGTGTAGTTCATGAGGCCGCCCCCAGCCGCTTCTGGTCGAGCATCTGGAAATACGACTCGAGCCGGTTCTTGATGTTGGCGGCCGAGAAATAGCGCGGATCCACGAGGTCGCTCTCGATGAACCCGCCCGGCCGGCCGGCGCGCGCTTCCACCTCGCGGAGGATGTGCAGCTGTCCGGCGCTGAACGAGTTGCAGCTCTTCACCGAGTTGATGAGGAAGCCGTCCGCCCGGTACTCCTCCACGTAGCGCGCCAGGAGATCGATCCGAGTCGGCAGGTTCAGGTTGGTGTAGCAGCCCAGGCAGTACTCGGCCAGGGTCTCGAGCGGGCGGTCGGGGTCGTGGCGGAACCCCAGGTCGTAGACGCCGCCCACCTTCGAGTACGTGGACGCCACCGCCACCGCGCCTTCGTCCGCGAACATCTTCCAGAACTGCCGGAAGCTGGTCCAGTTGGGCGGGCCCTCGACGACCACGCGGAAACGCTCGCGCTCCATCTCGCCGTCCGGGGTGACGGGTCCCTTGCCCTGTCGCATGCGCTCCGCGATCTCCCCGCGCAGCTCGCGGTAGTAGTGCACCGCGTCCTCGGTGCCCCGGAAGGCGCTGAAGATGGGCCCGACGTAGTAGACCGCGCCGAAGTAGGCGTCGATGGGCGAGGGCGCGTGCTTCGCGGATTGCAGCACCCACACGAGGTCGTCCTCGGCCTGCGCGGATCGCGCTAGGAGCGCCTTCAGGCGATCCTCGTCGTACTTGCGGCCGGTCACCTCCTCGAGCTTCGGGATGACCGCCGTCTTCAGCTGGTCGACGACGTAGGTGCGCATGGCGTCGGTGATGCGGCCGTCGGCCTGGTAGGGCACGTGCAGCATCGCCACCGGGCTGTGATATTCCTCGCGCAGCAGCTCGAACCACTTCATGAACGTGAAGCAGCCCGTGTAGGAGAGCAGCAGCAGGTCGGGCGTGGGCAGGCGCTGGCCCGTCGGGCCCACGTTGCCCGACTTCATCATCCCGATGTCGCTCTTGACGTAGGTGCAGACGTCCTCGGAGTGGCCCAGCTTTTCGGCCATCGCGATGTACTCGGCCGTCTTGCCGCGCATGGCCGACTGCAGCGCGTTGATCTCGGGCAACACGGGCAGCACGTCGAAGCTGAGGAGGAGCTCGGTGAGGTTGCCCGGGACGAAGGTGTAGGCCGAGCGCGCGCCGGTCTCCGGCGCGGCGGCCAGGCGGTCGAAGTGCCGTGCGATCATCTCCTTCTGCCGGACCTGGCTGCTGTCCTTCTGCGCGGGCGGCGGGGTGGGGGGTGTCGGGCTCATGCTCCGCTCCAGAGCTTGATGGAGTCCGCGAAGGTGCCGGCCTGCTCGCGGATCACCTGGAACTGTCCGCTGTTCTCGGCGTACTTGAACGCGGTCCACGGGACGCCGGCACGCTCGGCGGCGCGCACGGCCATCGGCTGATCCAGCAGCGCGGGGTCGCAGAAGCTGGGGGCGCAGAACAGCACGCCCTCGGCGCCGCTCTCCGCGATCCTCCGCTCCAGGTCCTCGCCCTTTACCCCGTCGGCGATGTAGCGCGTCGGGCTGGCCGCCGCATCGGCGAGGAACGCCTCGACGAGCCGCTGCAGCGGGTCGCCATCCACCGGGATGTCGGAGCGGATGAAGCGGTGCACCTGCACGAAGTCGTCGTCGACGATGTAGCAGCCCGACCGCTCGAGCGTCTTGATGAGCGCGAGCGGCGGCTGCTCGCAGAACGAGCCGGCCACGAGCACGCGCGCCTGGTCCTGCGGGCGCCGTGACTGGTCCGATCCGGCGAGCGCGAGGTAGTCGGCAAACAGCGGCGTGGCTTCCTCCACCGGCAGCAGCAGCGCCGCGCGCAGGACGACGTAGAGCTCCGCGGTCGGCACTTTCCAGGGCTCACGCCGGCGCAGAGCGTAGATCTCGCGGACAAGGCGGCGGTTCTCGTTGTAGAGCGCAATCGACTGGCGGAGGGCATCATCGGTGAGCGGTCGCGCCCCCCTGGTCTCGAGCGCCCGCGCGAGCATTTCGAGATCGCGACGGTAGAACGCGCCGCCGATGGCGGGGTCGAAGTTCTGCGGCACGTCGAGGTAGTGCACCAGGACGTGCGGGAAGAGCATCTGCCACATGCCGGAGAGGTTCCGGATGACATCGCAGATGGCCGGGAAGATGAGGCCGTCCAGGGCGTCGTAGCTGCCGTTGAGGCCCAGTTCGATGGTGCTGCGGGGCAGGTGGCAGATGTAGCTCTGGTAGTACGCGTCCCCCTTGATGATCTCGAGGTCCGGCCGGCCGCCCATCAACCCGACCGGCAGCACGTCCTGTGCGTGCAGCAGCTCGCGGGGCACGTAGATAGGGAGGAATCCCACCGCAAGGCCGCCCGTGCGCGCCTTCCACTCGCGAACCGACCTGAGGGCCTGGTCGCGGAAGAGCGCGTCGGCGCGTTGGACGAGCGCTGCCAGCCTCGGGTCGGGAGTCATGCGTCTCTCCACACGGCCGGCCGACGCTCGACGAAGGCGTTGAGGCCCTCGAGGGCGTCGGCGGTGGACATCAGGCCGTCGAGATAGAGGCGCTCGACCTGCGGAAGTTCCGCGGCCAGACGCGCGTGGAGCGACCATCGCGCGGCGCGCACCGCGTAGCGGAGGCTCGACGCGGACTTCGGGAGCAGGTGCGTGCGCGCCCACGCCAGCGCGGCCTCCGGCGGATTGCCCTCCACGACTTCGTCCACGAGCCGGAGCCGCAGGGCTTCCTGGGCTGTCACGGATCGTCCCGAGAGGCAGAGATCGTCCGCGGCGCCGCGGCCCACCCGGTCGGCCAGCACGAGGGAGGCGACCGGCGCGAAGACGCCCAGCACAATTTCGGGCTGGCCCAGCTTCGCATCGTGAGCGGCGAAGACGCGGTGGCAGAGCGAGACGAGTTCCAGCCCGCCGCCGAGGCATTGCCCCCGAACCGCCGCGAGCACCGGCACCGCGCTGTCCAGCATCGCGAGGAGCGCGCCGTGGAAGCGCGCCAGCATGGGACCCACGTGCGGCGGCAGGTGCTCCTGCACGCTCGCGCCAAAGGAGAAGTGCGGCCCCTGGCCCTCGAGCACGATGGCCTTGAGATGCGGAGCCGCGGCGGCCCCGCGGAAGAGCGCCGCCAGCGCGTCCATCGCCGCAGCATCCAGCACGTGGCCCTTCGAGCCGCCAATGGCCACGCGCCAGATGGCGCCGCCG
Source organism: Vicinamibacterales bacterium (assembly GCA_050249615.1). Classification (GTDB taxonomy): domain Bacteria; phylum Acidobacteriota; class Vicinamibacteria; order Vicinamibacterales; family UBA2999; genus VFZN01. The sequence continues at coordinate 27,390 of JBFWQE010000021.1, read as the reverse complement.
TCGAGTGGCTCCACCGCCAGCGGACCCGTCCCCATCGTCATCTCCTCGACGCCGCGGTGCGGCGCCCGATCGTCCCTTTCGGGTCCTGCGGCGCATCGGCCGGCGCCTCGGCCAGGGCGAGGCCGAACTCGAGTTGCGTGAAGCTGCCGCCCACGAATCCGTTCGATCGGAAGAACGTCAGCATCGACACGTCCGTGCGCCTCACCATCGTCCGCACCGTGGGCACCCCCGCGCGGCGGAAGCGGAGGACGGCTTCGGCCACCAGCGCGGAGCCGACACCATGGTGCCCGTGGTCGGGGTCCACCCCGACCGCGAAGATCCACCCGCACGGCGAGGAGCCGAACTCGAACGCACGCACATTGCCCAGCAGGTAGCCACAGAGTCGGTCTCCCTCGCGTGCCGCGAGCCCGACGCCGCCGCGTCCATGGCCAGGTGCGACGAACTCGGCGAAGCGCGCCTTCCAGTACTTCGCCTTGTAGCGGCCCGTGAGGCGTGCGTCGAGACGGACGACGGCGGGCAGGTCGGCCGGGGTCAGGGGGCTGACGCGCGGACCCGGGTCCTGGGCCTTGGGCGTTGGGCCGTGGGTCCGGAGACGCTCAGGTCCTGAGGTCTTGATGTCTCGAGGTCTTGAAGTCCTGGTCTGCGCCATCTGCGTCATCCGCGGCCGTGATCATCTGCGTCATCGGTGTCGGGCGCGGGCGAGAATCTCGTCCATCAGCGGCTCGCTCCACGTCGCGCCCTCGGCCAATCGGCGCCTGAGCAGCAGCATGTCGGCCTCGCGGCACTCCCGGCTGCCTTCGTTGAACGCGCGGAATCCGGCCCGTGCCTCGGTCATCATGTTCAGCCCGAGCCACGAGCGGTTCGTCTCCTTGTTGCGGTCCCAGTGCTCGAGCTTGTGCTTGCGCACGCTCTCCAGCGTCTTCGACAGGCACCCCGGGAACGTGTTCGCCAGCCTGTAGACGAGCGCCTCCACTTCGGCGTCGAGGCGGGACAGGTCGATCTCGCCGCGCGCCATCAATGCCTTCGCCTCGTCTCGTGCGGCGCCCGACTTCATCTCGCCGTATACGATCCGGCCGCCGTCCACGTAGCGATCGGTGATGACAAGCGGGTTGGGCACGTGCTGGCCATCGACCCTCAGCGCGGGCACGACGGACGTGAGCAGGCCCAGGCGATGAGCCTTGTACGCGCTCCAGTGCTCGCACAGGGTGCAGCTCTCCATCGCAGCCTCGATGCCCACGAAGAGCGGAAGGAAGTCGGTGCTGCCGCCATCCGGTGCCGATCCGTGCCGTGGCCCCGCCTGGCCGAACACCGCCATGTCCTGTGCGACGGAGAAGTCGCAGGCCATGCCAATCTCCTGGCCGCCGGCGATGCGCATGCCATTCACGCGGCAGATGACCGGCTTGTCGCACATCAGGATGGCGCTCACCATGTCGTTGAAGAGCCGCATGTACTGGCGGTACTCCTCCGGCCGCCCGGCGTAGTACTCGGCGTACTCCGCGGTGTTGCCCCCGGTGCAGAACGCTCGCGTCCCGCCGCCCGTGAAGACCACCGCCACGGCGGCCCGGTCGTTGCTGGCACGGCGCACCCCGAGGATGACCCCCTTCACCATCTCCGTTGTGTAGGAGTTGAGCTGCGACGGGTTGTCGAGCGTGATGCGCACCGTGTGCAGGCCCGAGACCGGCGCACCGGAGGGATCGGTCAGCGGCAGCTCCTCGTAACGAATGCCGGGCACCGACTGCGGGGCGCTGAGGTCGTGGTCCTTGAAGGTCATGATGAGCTCTCGGGGATGAGAACGAACCGTCGCGTGACGCCGCCGCCGTGCAGCTCGGCGAAGACCTCGTTGATGCTGGCCAGCGGCCGTCGCTCGACGAACGGGCCCAGCGCAACCTTCCCGCCGAGCACCAGATCGACGATCGCGGGGTAGTGCCCGGGGAGGCAGCCCCAGTTGCCCTGGGCCGTGGCGTCGAAGGCCATCAGGTTCGAGAACCGGAGCTCCACCGCCTGCGGCGTGTAGCCGACCACCGACAGGTAGCCGCCGTGGCCGAGGAGCGCGAACGCCGTGGCCTGTCCCTTCGGTGTGCCCGAGGTCTCGAAGATCTTCGTGCGCCACGTCGGGATGGCGCGCGATTCGGCGAAGGCCTTCACCTGCCTGCGCAGCTCCCTGGGGTCCATCGCAGACGGGTCGATGGTGAGCGCCGCGCCGTGGGCCGCCACCTGGTCGAGGCGCGTGCGGCTCACATCCAGGGCGACCACGGCAGCGCCCATCGCGGAGGCCACCTGGATGCCGAACCCGCCCACGCCGCCGGCGCCCACGAACACGGCCAGATCCCCCTCGCCGAGCCCGCTACGCACGATGGCCTGGTACGGTGTGGAGATGGCGTCGGCCACGACGGAGAGGTCCGCGAGCTCGACGCCGCCGGGGTTGCGCACGGGGTCGGTGAGATCCGGCACCGCGCACAGGCCCCGGGCCGGCAGGCGCACGTGCGTCGCGAAGCCGCCGTGCACGTCGTTGCCCGGGAAGATCTGCTTCGGGCAGACCTGCCCGCGGCCCGCCCGGCAGGCCGCGCACTCGCCGCACGGGAGCACCGCGGGCACGACGACGGCCTTCCCCAGCCAGGGCTCGCCGCCGGGGCCGGCCTCCACGACGATGCCGCTGATCTCGTGGCCGAGGGTGAGCGGGAAGGGATGGCGGGTGGGGATGCCGTCGTAGAAAAAGCCCAGATCGGTGTGACAGACACCGCACCCGGCCACCTGGACGATCACCTCGACGGCGCCGGCCGATTCCTCGCGCGTGACGCGTGCCATCGGGCTCCCGGGCGCCTGGACGACCCACGACGAGATCTGCACGGGGCAGCCTCCCGGGTCCGCGTGGGGGACGCGCGCGGGCCTAAATAGGTATTACGGTTCCTGTTTGCCTGTTTATACCCGCCGGGGCGGGGAGTCAAGCGCGATCCTGTGTTCAGCAGCCACGCTCATCTCCCGCCAGGTCGCTCATGTCGATGGCCCTTCGGTCGAACGGGAGCCGGAGCCCGGGCCTTGAAACTCGATGCGCCGGACCGGGCTCGTGATGATGACCCGTCCGTCGGCATGTAGTTCCAGCGGGAGACCCACGTGGATGGTGCCCGGCCTGATCTCGGTGGCCGACTGGCGCGCCCCCGCCACGCGCGCCCGGCGAGCCTCCGTGAAGAAGCGGCCGCCGCGTATCCGCACCACCAGGTGTGCCGCATCGACGGCGTGCAGTACGTAGCGCGTGTTGACGGTCCATACCAGCAGCCGGTTCCACGGGCGTCCCGTGTCCAACCGCCAGGACTCCACCAGCTGCACGCCCTCGTGTAGCGTCGTGGTCATGATGCGGTTCCGTGATCTGGCTCGTCCGACACGCCGGAAAACATAACCAATGAAAACTTCATGACAGGTTATACATACGGCTGAAACCGGCGATCGGTTCGCCGCCGGTAGACCGTCCTACGATCCGGCGTCCCGGCGCGGCTGTGGAGCGTGGGGGCGTGTCCGTGCGTCGTGACCGGGTCAGGCTCGCGCGGCGCGATGCCGGGACGTCCGGGCGATGCGCTGGTAGAAGCGCCGGGCCTTTGCACGGTTGCCGCACACGGACATGTCGCACCATCGGCGCGAGCCATTCCGGCTGAGATCCAGGAACAGCCAGGCACAGCGATCGCGGGCGGCGCAAGCGCGCACGCGTGCGAGCAGGTCGGGGGTGCACAGCAGGTCCGCGGCCGCGTGCACGACGGGCGGAATCATCGTGTCGAGACTGCCTTCCGGATGCTGCCACGTCCACTCGAATCCGCCTCGGCGCGACACCACGCGCCGGCGTGCCAGGGCCAGCGCCGCGGCGTCGTTGAGCACGGCGAGGCTGTCAGGGGGGACGGGCCGCCCCGCGGCGATCGACGAGAAGATCGTGAAGAGGGCCTCGCGGAGGAACCGCACCCGGCGCAACACGGCGCCGGCCTCCTCGGGCCGGCGTGCGCCCTCTCCAGCGAGACGACGGCCGGATGGGGCGTCGATGGCGTGGGCCTGCACGCTCCAGCCCACCAGGTCGGCCCAGTCGCGCAGCAACTCGCGCGGCTCGGGCGTCGGCCTGACGTCGACCGTGTTGGCCAGGTCGAGCGCCAGGTGGCCGCCGGTGATCTCGAAGCGGTAGCCGCGCGGTGTCTGGATCCCTCCGTGCCTGACGGCGGACTGTGCCATACCTAACTTCCTATCACTGTGGCACTGGTTAAGTCGAGCGAAGCCTCGTGGTGAAGGGCCGGCGCCGCGACCGCGGGGCGGCGAACCCGCCGGCGTGGACGGCGCGGCGTTCGAGCCCGGCACGACCAGGATCGGGCGATCAGGCGGGCCTGGCCCCGCCGAGCACGCGCTCGAAGTTCCCGCCGAAGATGGCGGCCCGTGCCGCCTCGGAAACCCCGAGGTTCGCCAGGGCGTTCCGCTGCCGCTCGTAGACGGCGCGATGCCAGCCGCGCGGGAAGAACGACGAATCGGTGCCGAAGAGCAGCCGCTCAGGCCCGACGACCGCGAGCGCGGTCTCGAACACCTGCTCGAGCGTGAGCCCGGGCGTGTACTTCACCCAGGCATTGGAGCTGGAGGTATCGAAGTGGACGTTCGGGCACACGTCCGCGAGCATCAGCGCCTCCCGGAACATCCCGGCGCCGAAGTGCGGGATGACGATGGGAAGTGTCGGGAAACGCAAGGCCAGGGTGTGGAGGTCCAGCGGGTTGCCCTTGCTCATGTCGAAGGGGCTTGGGAGGCCGAGCTTCCCGCGGGCCCCGACGGACAGCACACCGCAGTGGACGAAGAGCACGGCCCCGCGCGCGGCGCCGGCGGGCCCGCCTATGGCGAGCGGGCCGGTTTCGCTCGCGGGGCCAAACCCGGCGACGATCTCGGCAATCCGGCCGACGCGCTCGTCGTGCAGCGAGTAGCGCTGCATGGCGGGGAACAGGCACACGCCGCGCAGGCCGCGCTCGAGCGCCCGCACGACGCGGTTCTCCGCATCGTCCTTCGTCGGGTCGAGCATGAAGTAGCCGACGAATCGGGACGGATGGCGCGCGATGGCCCCGGCCACCGAGTCCTCGTCACCGGGGACGCTGGCGATGATCGCCGCGCGCGTGACACCCTGCGCGTCCATCTCGCCCGCCCAGCGATCGGCGAGCGCCTCGGGAGAGATCGGATCGTCCCAGGCCAGATGCCGGATGGCGTCGGAGGTGGCCACGCCGCGCTGCGCGGCCAGCGCGCCGAAGAAGGCAGGCGAGAAGAAATGGACGTGGGCGTCGCAGATCATGAGGGCATTGTAGGCCGCGCCTTCGGCGCGGTGGGCACCCGCGCGTGCGCATGCCTCGCGCGCGGGTGTGGGCGGCTGCTTCGCAAGCCGTGGGCCTCGCCGCTGCGCGGCTCGCCGGTGGCATTTCGCCCCCACGCGCCGCCCACGCCCCGCCAGCACGGCGGGCCGCCCCCGTTTCCGACGCGCCGAAGGCGCGCCCACGGCCAAAGGCCGCCCACGCGAAGCGCTCACCACGCCGAAGGCGCGGCCCTAGATCCGCCCCGTCCGCTGGTAGTGGCGCACGCTGCGCGCCCAGACGGTGAGGAGGATGCCGCCGGCGAGGATGAGGCCGACCGACAGGCCCCACCACAGCCCCGCGGCTCCCCATCCGGCGATGAAGCAGAGCGAGTAGCCGACGGGCAGGCCCACCAGCCAGTGGGCGCCGAGGTTGGTGACCATCGGCGTGCGCGTGTCGCCCAGCCCGCGCAGCGTGCCGGTGATGACACCCTGCAGGCCGTCGAAGAGCTGGAAGACCGCGGCGATGAGGAGGAGCGAGCTGCCGAGCGCGAGCACCTCGGCATCGCGCGTGAAGAAGCCGATGAGCGTCCGCGGGATGAGCACGAACAGCAGGCCGGAGAACAGCATGAACGCCACGCTCATGGCGATGACGGTCCAGCCCGCGGCGGCGGCGCCCCTGGGGCTCTGCGCGCCGACGGCGTTCCCCACGCGGACGGCGCCGGCGGAGGCCAGGCCGAGCGGGATCATGAAGGCGACAGCCGCGATGTTGAGCGCGATCTGGTGCGACGCGGTCGCCACCGGCTCGAGGCGCCCGGCCAGCGCCGTGGCGAGCGCGAACACGCCGACTTCAGCGGTCACGGTGGACGCCGCCGGGAGTCCCAGCTCCACCAGCCGCCGGATCGACGTGCGGCCGAGTGCCTGTCCCGCGCGAGGCGGCGTCGTTCCTCCCGCCTGAAGCGCCGGGCCACCCTGGCGAGCGGGGCTTCCCTCCCCGGAAGACAGGTGCCCCGTGGTGTGAAGGGCGGTCCTGTCGGCCCACCACACCGCGCCCGCCAGCAGGCCGCTCATGTAGACCCGCGAGGCGAAGGTGGCCCATGCCGCACCTGGAACGCCCAGTGCCGGCAATCCCAGATTGCCGTGGATGAGCGCCCAGTTCGCAAGGGCGTTGACGACATTCGCACTGACCAGGGCGAACATCACCGGCGCCACGTGATGGGTGCTCTGCAGGTAGCGCCGGAACGCCGCGTAGAGCAGCAGGAACGGCGTGCTCCCGATGACGACCAGGTAGTAGCCCCCGAGCAATTCCCCCGTCTCGGCATTGAATCCGAGCACGGGAATCGCCGCGTAGACGGCCAGGAGGACGGCCACGAGCGGCAGCGTCGCGATGAGGGCGAGGCGGATCCCCGTCGCCAGCCAGCGCCGGCCGAGCGCGAGGTCGCGCGCGCCGTAGGCCTGCGAGACCAGGGTGTCGAGACCGAGGAGCAGGCCCATGCCGAAGATGGCGAAGCCGAGGTGCAGCGAATTGCCGACGCCCACTGCGCCGATGGCGGCCGGCCCGAGCGGCCCCACCATGATGGTGTCCACCAGGCCCATGGACATCCAGCCCAACTCCGCCAGGATGACCGGGACGGCCAGGCGCAGGGTTGGTTTCAGCTCCGCGCGAATCACGATCAGAGGATCCTAACAGGTGCGGACAGGTGCGGACAGGTGCGGACAGGTGCGGCGCCGGGCTTGCCCGCCGCGGCTCGCGTGGCGAAGCGGCCGAGCGAAGGCGGGTGCGGACAGGTGCGGCGCCGGGCGTGCTAGGATCTCCGAACAGTGGTTCGAAATCCGAACAGCCGTTCGACGTCACGTTCCGCGGCCCGTCCGGCGCGCGCGCGGCGGTACGACGCGCGGCGCGACGGTATCCTCCGCGCGGCGGCACACATGTTCCGCGAACGCGGCTTCGCCGACACCGGCATGCGCGACATCGCACTGGCCTCCGACCTGTCGCCCGCGAACCTCTATCACTACTTCAAGGGGAAGGACGAGATCCTCTTCTACTGCCAGGACCGCGCGCTCGATCGCATGCTGGCGGCCGTGGCCGCGGCCCGGCGCGCGGCTCCCGATGCGGACGGGCGCCTGCGGTCCGTTCTCGCCGCGCACGTCCTGACGATGCTGGACGAAGTGGAGGGCGCGACGGCGCACCTGCAGGTGGACGGGCTGGCGGCGCCACTGCGCGTGCGTCTCGTGCGGAAACGCGACCGTTACGAGCGTGCCGTGCGCCGCCTCCTGGCCGATGGCATGGCCACCGGCGCCTTCGTCGCCGGCGACGAGGCGCTGCTGACGCGCGCCATGCTCGGCGCGCTCAACTGGGTGGTGACGTGGTACCGGCCCGACGGCACGCGGACGCCCGGGGAGATCGCGGACGAGATGGCGCGCTACCTCGTGCGCGGCCTGCAGCGGCACGGGCCCGCCGAGATCAGAAGCAGCGATGGCACCAGGGAGCACGACGGCCGGGCGGGTTGGCTCTGAGGTTCTTCCGAGGTTCTCGGGTTCTCAGGTTCTCGGGTTCTCGGGTTCCGGGTTCTCGGGTGCGGGGTTCTCGGTGCGGGGTTCTCGGGTGCGGGGGCAGGGCCGGTGGCGCCACGAAGCCTGACCTCGTGTTCCTTCGTGGCCCTCGTGCCTTCGTAACTTCCTGTGACGGCGTGACGGGACTCACATGAGCGACACGACGATTGACTCAGGCGCGAAAGTCAGGCTGGCGCTGACCGTGAACGGCGAGCCCGCCGAGGCGCTGGTGGACGCGTACAAGACGCTGCTCGAGGCGCTGCGCGAGGACCTGCAGCTCACCGGCACCAAGCACGGCTGCGAGCTCGGCGAGTGCGGCGCCTGCGCGGTGCTGCTGGATGGAGAGCCGGTGCTCTCGTGTCTTGCGCTGGCGGTGGAGTGCGACGGCCGTGACGTCCAGACCGTCGAAGGCCTGCAGGCGAACGGCGCGCTGCACCCGCTGCAGGACGCGTTCGCCGACCTGGGCGGCTCGCAGTGCGGCTACTGCACGCCGGGCATCCTGATGACGGCAAAGGCCCTGCTGGACCGCAACGCCGATCCGACGCGGGAGGAGATCAAGGAGGCGCTGGCCGGAAACCTGTGCCGGTGCACGGGATACCTGCAGATCGTCGAGGCCGTCGAGCAGGCCGCAGAGACGCTGAGGGGCCGCAGATGACACGGCGGGCTCCAGAGCCGCAGATGCCGCAGATGACACGGAGGGCTCCAGAGCCGCAGATGCCGCAGATGACACGGAGGGCTCCAGAGCCGCAGATGACGCAGATGAGCCAGAAGGACCCGGAGCCGCAGATGACGCAGATGCCGCAGAAAGGGCCGGAGCCGGAGATGCCGCAGAAACAGAGGGAGCACGCGGGCGCCTCCACCGTCATCGGAAAGGCGCGCCGCCGTGTCGATGGCCGCGCGAAGGTCACCGGGCAGACGCGGTTCGCGGACGACCTGACGCTGCCCCGCATGCTCCACTGCAGGCTGCTCCGCTCGTCCGTGCCACACGCGCGCATCGTCCGAATCGACACGACGAAGGCCGCGAGGCACCCCGGCGTGCACCTGGTCCTCACCGGCGACGCGTTCCCCGTTGCCTACGGCGTGCTGCCGGTCAGCCACGACGAGCACGCGCTCTGCCGCGACAAGGTACGGTTCGTCGGCGACCCGGTGGCGGCGGTCATCGCGCGGGACGAAGCGACCGCCGCCGTGGCCGTGGAGCTCATCGAGGTGGAGTACGAGCCGCTCCGGACGCTCGCCAGCCCCGACGACAGCCTGGCGCACCCGGAGCCGCGCATTCACGAGTACGGGGACGCGGGCAACGTGCACAAGGCCGTATCGCTGCAGTTCGGCGACGTGGACGCGGCCATCGCCGGCGCTGATCACGTGTTCGACGATGTGTTCTTCTTCGAGGGGAACACGCACCTGCCCATCGAGCAGCACGCGACGGTGGCCGCGAAGGATCCTGACGGCAAGCTCGTGGTCTGGTCCAGCACCCAGACGCCGCACTACCTGCACCGGTCGCTCGCCAAGGCGCTGCAGATGCCCGCGGCCCACATCCGCGTGATTGCCACGCCCAACGGGGGGGGCTTCGGCGGCAAGAGCGATCCCTTCAATCACGAGGTCGTCGTGGCGAAGGCGGCGCTGATGCTGGATCGACCGGTGAAGATCTGCCTCACTCGCGAAGAGGTGTTCTACTGCCATCGCGGCCGGCATCCCGTGCTCATGCGCTTCCGCACCGGCGTGACGAAGGACGGGAAGATCACCGGCGTGGACCTGCAGACGCTCCTCGACGGCGGCGCCTACGGTTCGTACGGAGTGGCGAGCACGTTCTACACGGGCGCACTGCAGACCGTCACCTACGACATCCCCACGTACCGCTTCCGCGGGTGCCGCGTGTTCACCAACAAGCCGCCGTGCGGTCCCAAGCGCGGGCACGGCACGCCCCAGGGCCGCTTCGGCCAGGAGGTGCAGCTCGACAAGATCGCCGAGCGCCTCCAGGTGGACCCGGCGGACCTGCGGCTGAACATCATCGCGCCTCCCGACAGCCTGACGGCCAACTACCTGCGCATCGGCACCATCGGCCTGGCGGACTGCATCCGCTCCGTGGTCGCCAGTTCCGGATGGACGGACAGGTTCCGGAAGCAGCCGCTCGGCCGCGGCGTCGGGCTGGCGTGCTCGTCGTACCTCTCCGGCGCGGGGCTGCCCATCAACTGGAACGACCTGCCGCATTCCGGCGTGCAGCTCAAGCTGGATCGCAGCGGCGGCGTGACCGCCTTCTGCGGCGCCACCGAGATCGGCCAGGGGTCGGACGACGTGCTGGTGGCGATCGTGGCGGAGGTGCTCGGCATCGACCCATTCGACATCCGCGCCGTGACGGGCGACACGGACCTGACGCCGGTCGATCTCGGCTCCTACTCGAGCCGCGTGACGCTGATGATGGGCAATGCGGCCATCGAGGCCGCCACACGCGCGCGCGATCTGCTGGCGCAGGCGGTCTCTGGCGCGCTCGAGATTCCGGTGGAGCGCGTGACCTTCCGCGACCGGCGGGTGTTCGACCTGGACGCGCCGGAGCGCGGCGTCACGTTCCAGGAGGCCGTCTGCATCGCGGAAGCACGGTTCGGGACGCTTGGCACGACCGGCTCGTACACGCCGCCGAAGTCGCCCGCGAAGTTCAAAGGGGGCGGCGTAGGGCCGTCGCCCACCTACTCCTACACGGCGGCCGTGGTCGAAGTGGAGGTGGATCCGGAGACGGGATGGATCAGCGTGCCGAAGGTGTGGATTGCCCACGACATCGGCCGTTCGCTGAACCCGACCCTGGTGCGCGGCCAGGTCGAGGGGAGCGTCTACATGGGCCTGGGGGAAGCGCTCATGGAGGAGCAGGCGTTCCGTCGGCTGCCGCCCCGGCTGTCGAACGCCCTCGTGCACAAGTTTCCGTCGATGCTCGAGTACAAGAGCCCGACGTTCCTCGAGATGCCGGAGGTCCACACGGATCTCATCGAGTCGAGGGACCCGGCGGGGCCCTTCGGCGCCAAGGAAGTGGGGCAGGGGCCGCTCCTGCCCATCATGCCCGCGCTGGCCAACGCGGTGTTCGACGCCGTGGGCGTGCGCATCGATGAGGTTCCGATCACGCCGGAGAAGGTGCTGAAGGCGCTCCAGTTGAAGGCCGCGGGCAAGCCCGCACGTGTCGGTCCCGCGAGTTTCCCGGAGAACGTGCCCTGGCCCGAGGCGCTGCTGGTGACGCCACCGTGGGAGGGCGGCGATGGACGGGCGTCGAACGAGCCGGTGAAGAAGTCGAAGCGCAAGGCGGAGGCCGGCATCGAGGCGACGGCGGGGGTGCGGCGATGATGCGCCTGCCTCCCTTCCGGTACCGCGCGCCACGCACGGTGCGGGATGCCGCGCTCTGGCTTGCGGAGTCGCCCGCGGACACGATGCTCGTGGCGGGCGGCACCGACCTGCTCCCGAACATGAAGCGGCGGCAGCAGACGCCGGGGACGATCGTCTCCCTCCGCGCGATCGAGGAGCTCCGCTCCATCACGACGGGAGTCGGGAGTCGGGAGCCGGGAGTCGGGAGTGGGGGGCCGGGAGCCGGCATGCGGATCGGCGCCGGCGTGACGCTGTCCGCCCTCGTGCGCGACGAGCGGATTCGCGCGACGCTGCCGGCGTTGTGGCAGGCCGCCGTGCAGGTCGCCACGCCCCACCTGCGCAACATGGGCACCCTCGGCGGCAACCTGTGCCTCGACACCCGGTGCACGTACTACGACCAGAGCCACGAGTGGCGAAAGGCCATCGATTTCTGCATGAAGAAGGACGGGCGCACCTGCTGGGTGGCGACCTCGAGCCCACGCTGCCTCGCGGTGTCGTCCACGGACACCGCGCCAGCCCTGCAGGCGCTCGGCGCCCGCGTCCGACTGGTGTCCGCGGCCGGGGTGCGCGAGGTGAGCGTTGACGATCTCTACGAGAACGACGGCATGCAGTACCTCACCCGCCGTGCAGACGAGATCCTCACCGAGGTGATTGTCCCCGACCCGTCCGGATGGCGCAGCACCTACTGGAAGCTGCGGCGTCGGGGATCGTTCGACTTCCCGGTGGCGTCAGTGGCCGCGGCTGCGCGGCTGGACGGTGAGGGGCGCGTCGCCGCCGTTCACCTGGTCGCCGGCGCCGTGGCGTCGCGGCCGCTGTCCGCCCCGAAGGCCGAGGCCCTGCTCGCGGGTGAGCGCCTGACGGACGACCGCATCGCCGCCGCGGCGCAGGCCGTCTACGAGGTGGCCAAGCCGATGGACAACACCGACTTCGAGCTGGTGTGGCGGAAAAAGATGGTGACGGCGCTCGCGACCTGCGCGCTGAAGGAGCTGCGCGGCGACGACATGCGCGCCATCCGCCTCCGCATCGCCCGGCAGGTACTGTAGAAGGGCCTGGGTCGCGGGACTTGGGGCTTGGGACTTGGGGCTTGGGGCTTGGGGCTTGGGGCTTGGGACTTGGGACTTGGGACTTGGGGCTTGGGGTTAGAATCCACCCAGGTACGATCATGCGGGCCCTTCTCGTTGCCGCGGTCGCCATTACGACACTAGCGGGCGGGCGCTCGCTTTCCGCGCAGCCCGCCCTGGACGACCTCATCGACCGGGCCTCCCGCTACGTCGTCGGCTACGAGCGTGCCTTCTGGCTGCTGGCCCTGGACGAGGAGTACGTCCAGTGGCTCGAGCGGCCGACCAATCCCGGCAGCAATCTCTCGCGCAGCAACCCGGGCGGCGGCATGGTGGCCGGGCGCCAGGAGAGCCGCCGCATCGCGAAGGCCGACTACGCGCTGGTCCAGGCGGGACCCGGCCGCGGCTGGCTGCCGTTCCGCGACATCCTCACGATGAACGGCAGCGAGGTGACCTTCCCCGAGGATCGGCTCGTCCGGCTGCTCCGCTCGGGCACCGCGGACGCGTTCGACCTCGCCACGGAGATGCACCAGGCGAGCCGGAAGCACGACGTGGGCAACGTGGCGCGCACCATCAACATCCCCATGCTGGGCATGATGCTGCTGCACCCGGACGTGCGCGAGCGCTTCACGTTCAAGCACGAGGGCGACGAATCGATCAACGGTCGAGAGGTGGAGCGGATTGGCTACCGCGAGACGACGCGGCCCACGCTCATCAAGACGACACGAGGCCGCGACCTGGCGCTGACGGGCCGGATGTGGATCGAGTCGTCCACGGGCGTCGTCGTTAAGACCGAGATGATCGCGGCGGACCCCGTGGTGCGCGCCCAGGTGAGCGTCACCTTCCGGCGCGACAGCGAGCTGGCCCTGTGGGTGCCCGAGAAGATGGAGGAATACTACAAGGCCAGCATCGCCTTCGACGACATCTACTCGACGTCCACGTTCACGACCCCGCGAGTGTTCCAGGCGGGCGGACGCTACTGACGGAGGAGCTCGCGGTAGTTCGCGGGCGTCATCCTGAGCGTGGCCGGTGTGCCGGGGCTCGCTGAAGGCGGCAGGGGCTGGCCGTTGAGCGAGATTTCGAGGTTCCCCGGCATCCCGACGCGCAGCACGATCTCCCTCGTGACGCTGATCGCCTGGCGATCCCCGGGATTCATCTGCCGGTACACCACCTGCTCTCCGTCTGCCGTCGCCGACACCCAGCAGGGACCTGTTGCGTGGAGGTCGACGCGAAGTCGGTCCTCCGACGCTTCCGACGAGGCACGCTGCGTGTTCGTGGAGGCGGGAGGTGCATCGGCCACTGGTGAGGCCGGCGCCTTCCCGGATGGCACCGGAGTTGT
>JBFWQE010000021.1:0-13711 GCA_050249615.1 Vicinamibacterales bacterium | reverse complement strand
CGCTGGCTCGGCAGGGGCAGCGTTCTCGCTCGGAGACCTCAACAGGACGTAGCCAATCGCGATCAGCGCGAGCGCCGCGAGCGCACCGACGACGGGAGCCATGGACGATCGTGGCCGCGCCGCCGGCGCTGCCGTGCCGCTGGGGTGGCCCGGCTCGGTCGCGGTCGCATTTCCGTCCGGCCGATCGGGTTCCCCGACACCTGCCTGCTCCGCGCACCGCTGCCAGATGACCTCCGGGTCGAGACCGACCTCTCGGGCATACAGCTTCACGAAGCCACGCGTGATGACGCCTCCCGGCAGGCGTGCGAAGTCGTCGGCTTCGATGGCGCGAAGGACGGACTGGCGGATGTTGGTGCGCTCGGACACGTCACGAAGGGTGAGGCCGCGCTGTTCCCTGGCCTGTCGCAGCTCGGTGCCAACGGTCACGAGCATGCCTCCGGTGGATGAGGTTGCCATGCGGTCCCGCTCCGTGGTAACGGCGAACATCTGTTACGCCGATCCCGGGTCGCTATTATGTCGCTTCGCCGTAGGATAGGAGTGATGCGGTTTCCCGAGGGTGCCGGCGCCGTCGCGATCGTCGCGATCACGCTTTCAGGCTGCGGCGGCGGCTCGTCGCCATCACCGCGCGATCCGGCAGCGGACGCGCCACCGGTACCCGGCGCGATTGTGGTCAACGGCTCCGAGCGCCTGGCCTGGAGCCAGACGGGCGACGTCGGGAGCCTGCGGTTCGTCGCCTACGTGGACGGCAACTCCGTGTCGCTCGATACGGCAGGCTGCAGCGGGGCACCCGAAGCCGAGTGCTCTGCTCCGCTTCCGCCGCTGGCCACAGGTGTTCACACGATCGCGATTGCCGCGGTCTCGGCGGCGGGCCTCGAGGGACCGCGATCCGACTCCATCACCGTGCAGAAGGTGGCGACGAGAAGCGTCGTCAGCGCGGCGTCGTTTCCCGACGCCCGCGCCCCATCTGCGGGTGCCGGTCTCGAATCCACGGTGACGATGGCCAGTGGACCGACGTTCGCGGCCGACGTGGTGGCGCGATCGCTGAAGGCGCCGCTGCAACTCGCGTCCACGCCCGACGGCCGGTTGCTCGTCGCCGGCGGGGACGGCCTCGTGCGCGTCGTGTGGCCTGGCGATCCCGATCGCGTCGAGACCGCGCTCGACGCGCGCGCGTTCCTCGTTCCGCCGCCGGCTGGCCCTCTCGGCCTGGCCCTCCACCCGGATTTCGCTCGAAACCAGTTCGTGTACCTGTCGTTCCTGGCGGAGGATGGCCCCGGCCGGCCGCTCCTGCGCATCGTGCGGCTGCGCGAGGCGGGTGACGCACTGGGCGAACCCGCGACCATCTTCGAGACGCCTGTCGTCGTGGCGGCGCCGACGCCCGATCGAGGCCTCTCCGGCGGGGCCGAGGCCCCGGCCGGCTTGCCGCCGGAAGGCCCGCGCCTGGCGTTCGGCCCCGATGGCCTCCTGTATGGGTTGTTGCCTGCGGGTGTCGAGCTCTACAACGAGCCTGCGGCGAGCCGACCGCACGCGTCGATGGTGCGCATCCATGACGATGGCCGCATGCCGGAGGTCGGGCCGCTATCCGGGATCACGGCGCACCCGCTCGGGTTCGCGTGGCATCCCGCGACCGCGGCCTTGTGGATGATCTTCCCGAGCGAGGACGGCGCGGTGGTGGTTCGCCCCGTCACGGGTGGGGGTGGTGGCGCCGACGATCCAGGGCACGCGGTGCTGCGGATGGGCGAGAGCCGCGCCTCGTCTGCCAGGGCCCTGGTGTTTCAAGACGCGCCGACCAGCGTGGTCGGGTGGCCAGGGCCGTTCACGGCGGGGCTGGACCCCGCTGCGGCCGGTGTCATCCGGCTCCTGGTGCCGGTTCTCGCGGACAGCCTGCTGACCGGCATCTCAGGCCGGATCACCGACGTGGTCGCCGCGGGAGGGGGCACACTCTTCCTGGCCGCCAGCAGCGACAAGGCCCCCGCCGGAGGCTCGGCCGACACTGGCGACGTCGTGATGAGGCTCAGGCTGCGCTGAGACCCGGCCGCCCCCGGCGTCATTCGACCATCCCGCGCCCGGCACCAGCGGATTATGGGTTGCTGCGCACCCAGAGGTCCGCGTGCAGCAGCCCGAGGTTCGAGAGCTGACGTTGAACGAGCCGAAAGCGGGCCCGGGCCATGAAGGCATCGGGCGGCGTGACGGCGCAGGCGGCGATACCGGTGGCCGCACGGAAGAACGCGTACATCAAGGCGTGGATCGCCAGGGCCCTGTGCCTTCGCCACCCCGCGGCGGGCATGCGGAAATCCGACACGAGCCAGCGGGTGCCGGGGACGCTCCACTGAGCGACTCGCGCGACAAGGGCCGCGAGGTCGACGGGAGCAAAGCAGTCCAGAAAGAAGTGAGTGGCGATGGTGTCGAAGGGCGCGGACGAGGGCGTCCACTCGCGGGCGTCCGCATGCACCAGGGTGACGCGGTCCATGGCAGCTCCACCGTCGCGCAGATCACGCCCGAGGCGTTCGAGCATGCCGTGGCTGCTGTCCACGAGTGTGAGCCGCGCGTCCGGTGCTGCCGTCAGCATCGCTGCGGCAAACCGGCTGCGCCCTGGACCGAGCACGAGGACGTTGCGCGCTGTCGCGAGTTGCCCGAGGTAGCGGGTCCGGCACTGCTGCAGCAGGGGGCCCGCGAGCACCGACTCCATCCATCGATAGTGGGGAGCGAGCGTGTCGAAGCTCATCTGGGAACCCCTGCTGCGCGCCTGCGGCGCCACCAGAGCCATGCGCCGATGGCGCCGATGGCGTAGCATGCCACGTCCCATGGGTCGGCGGTGGCCCACGGCACGTACCGGGGTCCGATCCACTCGAACAGGACCGACCACCCGGCGAGGTGCGCGAGCACCTCGTCTCCGCGTGGGGGACCATCAGCGCGCCATCCCATCCGGTCGTGCATCCAGAGCACGAGCGGCAGGGCGCAGGGCACGAGCCAGAGATCGTTGAAGTGCGACCGGAGGAAGGCCCCGGGCAGGTGCGCCTTGAAAGCCCAGCGGTTCGCGGTATAGGCCGCGCACCCCAGCCAGAACGCCGCGTCGCGGTAGAAGGCGAAGCGCGTCACAGCAGCCAGAGGATGACGCCGCCCGCGACGAAGCTGCAAAGCCCCCTCCAGAGCAGCGAAGACCACCGGTTGGCCCGCCGCGTCGAGCCGGCGAACGGGTATGCCGACGGGATCACAGACCTCAATCATAGGCCCGACGAGCTCCGCTGGCGCACGGGCGCGGTGTTCGACCTGGCCTCGGGCGGCGCACTGAAGGTGCGGGTCTCCGGCACCTGCCCGGTGGCGGAAGCAGCCTGGGTGGCGGGTTTTGCCCGCCGATCTCGATATCCCAGGTGTGGCAGTTACACGTACCCAATGTCGGATACGGAACACCTGAAGGAGTCTGCTTGTGATCTCGGAATCCACCACCCCTCGTCGCCAGTTCCTGGGCCGGATGGCCGGCGCGGCCGCGGCCGCGGGCATCGCGGCGTCCCTCGCGCGCACCGAAGCCGCGGAGGCGTCGGCGCCGGACGCCTGGATCCAGGAAGTGAAGGGCACGCACAAGTGCCTCTTCGACTTCCCGCAGCACAAGAACGCCATGCCGCTGTTGCACATCCTCAACTACATCAACACCTACGCCGCCGCCTACAAGGTCGATGCGAGCGAGGTGGGCACGGTCGGGACGCTCTACAGCGCGGGCAACCAGGCCAGCATCACGATGGCGTTCAACGACGCCATCTGGGCCAAGTACAAGCTTGGCGCCTACATGGGCCTGAAAGACGCGGACGGGAAGCCCTACCAGCGCAACGTCTTCAACCGGCCGACGCCGGCCGACCTGCACCTGCTGTTGAAGGCGATTGACGCGCCCGACATCCCCGCGCTGGCCGGCGCCATGCCCGCGCTGGGCATCGAGAGCCTCCAGAAGATGGGCACGAAGTTCCTGCTCTGCGCCAACGCGCTCGGCATCTGGTGCCTCGAACTCGAGGCCCGGGGCCACGGGAAGGCCGCGGACATCGAGAAGGAGCTGCGTGCCAACATGCTGCCCGGGGTGACCATCGTTCCGGCGATGGTGATCGCCATCGAACAGGCGCAGGCTGCGGGCATCCGCTACAACCGCCAGTAGCCTGGAGCTGCTCGAGGCCGGGACCGGGACACGTGGCCTCCGGCCGCCGCTGATAGCATGGCGGCACCCCTCCTGCCGGGGGTCATGCCTATGCCCAGTCCCGTCCTCGAGCGGTTCCTCCGCTACGTCACCTACGACACCCAGTCGCGCGAAGGCGCGACGGCGTATCCCAGCACGCCCGGCCAGCTGGTGCTGCTACGCGACCTGGTGTCCGAGCTTCACACGCTGGGTGTGGCCGACGCGGCCATGGACGCGCACGGCTGCGTGATGGCCACTATCCCCGCGACGTCGACGAAG
Organism: Vicinamibacterales bacterium; assembly: GCA_050249615.1. Classification (GTDB taxonomy): domain Bacteria; phylum Acidobacteriota; class Vicinamibacteria; order Vicinamibacterales; family UBA2999; genus VFZN01. Next base: position 9,276 of record JBFWQE010000021.1, on the reverse strand, counting down.
CCGGACGTGCCGGTGATCGGCTTCATCGCGCACGTGGATACGTCGCCGGAGATGAGCGGCGCGGGCGTGAAGCCGATCGTGCACCGCGCCTACGACGGCCGGGATCTCGTCTTGCCGGACGACCCCACCGCCGTGCTCCGCGTGGCGGACTCGCCCTACCTCGGCGAGTGCCTCGGCCACGACATCGTCACCGCGTCGGGCACGACGCTGCTCGGCGCCGACAACAAGAGCGGCGTGGCGGAGATCATGACGGCAGCGGCGTGGCTGATGGCGCGCCCCGACGTGCCGCACGGCGCCATCCGCATCGCGTTCACCCCGGACGAGGAGGTGGGGCAGGGGACGACTCACTTCGACGTGGCCCGCTTCGGGGCACGCTATGCCTACACGGTGGACGGCGGCCCGCGCGGCGAGCTGGAGTTCGAGAGCTTCTCGGCCGATGCCATCACGCTCACGTTCCGCGGCTTCAATACCCACCCGGGCTACGCCAAGGGCCGGATGGTGAACGCGATCAAGCTGGCGGCGCGGTTCATCGAGCGGCTGCCGCCGGACCGGCTGTCGCCGGAGACCACCGATGGTCGGGAAGGGTTCGTCCACCCGTACGTCGTGCACGCGGGTGTCGATCAGACGGCGGTGAAGCTGCTCGTCCGCGACTTCATGTCCGCGGGATTGATGGAAAAGGAAGCGTGGCTGCGCGCGCTGGCGATGGAGGTGGTGGCGGGCGTGCCTGGCGCCTCGGTGGACGTGCACGTGGAGGAGCAGTACCGCAACATGCGCGAGGTGATCGACCAGCACCCACTCGTCGTGGAGCGGGCACGGGACGCGATCGTCCGCGCGGGCCTCCCGGTCCGCGAGCGCGCCATCCGCGGCGGCACGGACGGCTCCCGGCTGTCGTTCATGGGACTACCCACGCCCAACATCTTCGCGGGCGAGCAGAACTTCCACTCCCGTCTGGAGTGGGTGTCGGTGCAGGACATGGAAAAGGCGGTGGAGGTGATCGTCGAGCTCGCGCGGGTGTGGGAGGAGCGGGCGTAGCCCGCCCTCCCGCTCTCCGCTACGGCGTCGGCAGCGCGGGCATCTTCTCCTTCGCCAGCCGCGGCAGCGGCTCGTCACGCATGGCCAGGTGGTACACCGCTGCCGCAATCACCATCGCGCTCTGCCGCGCATCGTCCTCGATGATGCGCTCGTAGGTGTCGAGGTTGGTGTGCCAGGTGTGCGTGCCGTACTCGATGGGGTCCTGCTGGACGCCGATGCCCGGCAGCCCCACCTCGTTGAACGACGTGTGATCCGACCCGCCGCGGCGGCGGCTGGTGGTGGCGATGGCGCCGAAGAAGCCGTTGTCCTCGAAGGGCTTCGTGGCCTCGCGCAGGATGTCGGCCGCCTCGGGCGGGCCGAAGACGGTCATGCCGCGCGCGCGGCCCGTGCCCGAGTCGATGTTGAAGTAGCCCGCGAAGTTCGCATATTCCGGCTTCTGGCTCTCGAAGGTGCCGAAGTGCTCCTTCACGTAGGCCTGTGAACCGAGCAGCCCCTGCTCCTCGCCGCTCCAGAGCGCGAGGCGGATGGTCCGGCGCGGCCTCACGCCGATGGCGTTCAGGATGCGGATGGCCTCCAGCATCGTGGAGCACCCGATGGCGTTGTCGGTGGCTCCAGTGGCGGAGTGCCACGAGTCCAGGTGCCCGCCGAGCATCACCACCTCGGCCGACTTGTCCGTGCCCGGGATTTCCGCGACGACGTTGTACTGCGTGCGGCCCTCCGGGTAGGTCTGGTTGACGATGTTCAGCTCGAGCTCCACGGCGCGCCCGTTCGCGTTCAGGCGCCACAGCCGGCCGAAGTCCTCGTTGCGCATCACGACGGTGGGCACGGCCTTCGCGATGTCGAAGGTGCGGTTGTTGAACGCGCGGATCTGGCCGTGGTCGCGGCCGGCGTCGTTGACGCGCGCGACCGCGCCGGCGTCCACCAGGAACTGATCGAGCTGCTCGTTCACCTGGTTCGCGGTGAGGATGTTCTTGTCGACCGGGGGCGGTGGCCCCTGCGGCGGTCCGAACGGCCCACCCGGTGCGCCCGCGCCGGAGAACTGCGCGCGCACGTCGGCATCCTCGCGTCGCTTCGCGGGCGGGACGATGGTCACGCCCACGGTCTGGGGCGCGCCGACCATCACGACCCGGCCCTTGATCCTCGCCCTGTGCTGATCGAGGAACGCGGCCAGGCTGTCCTTCGTCGGCCGCTCGGGCAGCTCCAGCGGGGCCACCTGCGCGGTCACGGGACCGTTCGTGCCAGGCGTCCAGGCCAGCGCTTCGACCACGAGCGCGTCCTTGACGGGCGAGACGACGTGCACGGAGAGGCGCTCGTTCAGCCATCCGGGGTGCCCGAAGTCCCACGGCTCGAGGTGCGCGTTCTTCAGGCCCCACGCCGTGGCCTCCTTCACCACCCAGTCGGACGCGCCCTTCAGGTTCGGCGAGCCCGTGAGGCGCGGGCCGTAGACATCGGTCAGCACCTGCAGCGTCTTCATCAGCTGCGAGTTGTCCGTGGCCTCGCGGCGGATCTTCCAGTAGATGTCACGGTCGATCTTCTCCTGGGCCAGCGGGGCAGAGGCGGTGAGGAGGGCGACGACGGACGACAGGACGATGAGACGGAATCGCATGCAAGCTCCCTTGATCAGCGAACCACGAGAACGGGCACCGGACAGCGGTTCACGGCCGCCTCGGTGAGCGCGCCGATCCGGCCCAGCCTCAGCGTGCGGGATCCGCCCGCGCCGACCATCAGCACGTCGGCGTGCACGTCACCCACGGCATCGAGGACCTCGGCGAGCGGCGCGCCCGTCCGAATCACCGTCCGCACGCGCCAGCCGGCCTGCTTCAACGACGCGGCGGCCCGCTGCAGCCGCTGCTTCGCGCCGGCGCGCTCCTGCGCATTATGCGCCGCGATGTCGGCCCGTATCCGCGACGCGATCTCCGTGGTCAGCATACCCGTTCGCGGCGGCATCACGTGCGTGACGACCGCGACGATGGTGACACGGCCACCCGTGGGAGGAGTGCAGGCCTTCAGGAACCGGACGGCCCGCGCCGCCGTGGTCGAGCCGTCCAGCGCGAGCACGATGTGGCGCACCTGTCGCGGCGCCCGATGCACCACCATGACCGGTATCGGCGCGCTGCGCAGGACGGCCCGTGACACGCTGCCGGCGAGCAGCCGACGGAACGTGCCGTGGCCGCGCCAGCCCACCACGATGGCCCTGGCGCCTTTCCTTCTCGCCGCAGCCACGATGGCCGTCTCCGGGTTGCCGTCCTCGATATGGGCCTCCTGCTCTTCCCACCGGGACGCCAGCCGTTTGCACGCGTGGTCGGCGATGCTGATGGCGAGCTCCTGTGACCAGGCCCAGGTCTTCTGCGCGGCCAGCGGGGGCACCAGCCCGCCGCCGCGCGCGACCACCGCGACGGGCAGCGCGTTGTCGGGCCACGGGAACCTGCGAGCGGTGTCCAGGGCCGCCGTGGCGGTCGGGGATCCGTCCACGGCGATGAGGATGCGGAAGGGGGTACGGCTCATGCGGATGCGTCCTTCTCGAGGGCCGCGGACGATTCGTCCGGATCGATCAGCTCGCGTGCCGCGGCGCGCGCGAGCATGTGCGACGAGACGGGCAGGGTGGCGAAGAGCAGCAGCACGATGGCCGCTGCCCGCCACCACCACCCGGGCGTGCCGCCGATGACGGCGATGCCGGCCATCGTGGCACCGAGCGCCAGTGTTCCCGCCTTGGTGGCCGCGTGCTGGCGCGCCAGCGCATCGGGCAGCAGGAAGAGTCCGAGCCCCGCGACGATGAACAGGATGGCGCCGACGACGACCAGCCCGCCGCCCACCCACATCATGAGTCACCTCGCCGCGCCAGGCGCTCGATGATCCGCGCCCACGCAATCGTCCCTACGAAGCTTACCGCGGCCACGCCCATGGCCACGTCCAGCAGGCGAGGCTGGCCGCTGACGAGCGCTGCCGCGCCGGCCAGCGCGATCGACGAGGCGAGCGCCAGGTCGAGCGCCACGACGCGATCGGCCAGCGTCGGCCCGCGCAGCAGCCGCACGGTGGCCAGCACGAGGGCCGCCAGGGCAGCGACAACGAGCACCGTGACGATCACGACCAGTCCTCCGGGAACAGCACGCGCAGCCGGCGCTCGAAGCGCCGCCGGATCTCGGCCACCGCCTCTTCCGACGTCCGGCCATCGAGCAGGTGCAGCAGGAGACACCGTCGCCCGGGATCGATGTCGATGGCCGTCGTGCCGGGCGTGAGCGAAACCAGGCACGCCAGCACGACGGCACCCGTCGGGCTCAGCCCTTCGTAGGGCATCGGCACCAGCGCGGGCGAAGGACGGACGCCGGGCCGCAGGATGAGCCACGCCGTCGTCGTGCCGGCCACGACGACCTGCCAGAGGAACACGACTCCAAGCGTGACGGCGACGGCAAGGCGGCGCAGCATGTCAGGGCCTCGTGTGGAGCACCGTCGCGGCCATGAAGGTGAACCGGAGCACGGGCTCCGGCCAGAGTCCGAACGCGGTGGTGACGGCCGCCAGGCCGAAGGTCGCCGCGATGGCCGGCGCCGGGCGGGCCCCCGTCGGCGGTTGCCAGTCCTCGCGCGGATGCGCCCGCCAGAACGCCTCCATCCAGATCTTCAGCATGGAGTAGAGCGTCAGTGCGCCGACGGCGAGAGCCGTCGCGGCCCACACCAGGTGCCCCAGGATCAGCGTTTCACGAACGACCAGGAACTTTGCCCAGAAGCCGGACAGGGGCGGGATGCCCACGAGCGACAGCGCCTGCAGCAGGAACAGTGCCGCGAGCCAGGGGCGGGCATTGAACAGTCCGCCGATGTTGCGGAGGTCGTAGCTGCCTGCCTCACGGCAGACGAGGGCGGCGATGAGGAAGAGGCTGCCTTTCACCAGGCTGTGGTGGAGCGCGAACACCAGCGCCCCCTGCGCCCCCCCTGGCGTGCCGAGCGCGATGCCCAGCAGGATGTACCCGATCTGGCTGATGCTGTGGAACGCGAGGATCCGCCGCACGTCCCAGTGGTAGGCCGCGCCCAGCACGCCCGTCACCATCGTGACGACCGCGACCCACCCGAGCACGTCGCCCATCAGGGGGGCCACCGTGGGAAACACCGTGGTCTCGGTCCTCAGCAGGGCGTACACGCCCACCTTCGTCCCCAGGGCGGCAAAGAGCGCGAGCGCCGGCGCCGGCAGCGTGTGGTAGGTGGCCGGCAGCCAGGCAAACAGCGGGAAGGCGCCCGCCTTCAGCAGGAACCCCGCGCTCAGCACGGCCACGAACGGCAGGAAGCGGAGCGGGTCCTCCATCGTCGCGCGTGCGATGGCCGCCAAGTTCAGGTGGCCCGCCGTCGCGTACACCAGGGCGACGCCCATCAGCACGAAGAGCGTGCCCACGACGTTGAGCACGAAGTACGTGAGGGCGCCGTCGAGATGGCGACGGCCCTTGCCGAGCACCAGCAGGCCCAGCGAGGCGATCAGCACCACCTCGAACCAGACGTAGAGGTTGAACAGGTCGCCCGTCATGAACGCGCCGCAGGCGCCCGCCAGGAATGCGTGGACGAGCGGCACGAAGGCGGGTGACGCGGGTGCCGGGTCGGCATCGCCCTGTTGGAAGAGCAGGGCTGCGAGACCCATCACGGCCGCGAGAACGACCAGGCTTGCGCCGGTGCCGTCGGCCACGAACTCGATGGCGAAGGGGGCGTCCCATCCGCCGAGCGCCGTGCGCACCTGGCCAGCCGCCGCCACCGCACGCGCCAGGACGAGCGCCGCGCCGAGCAGGAGGATGGCGCCCCCGAGCCCGATGGCCTGCTGCACGCGCGGCCGTCCGGCCCACACGCTGGCCGCGACTGCCGCGGCCAGCGGCACCAGCAGGGGGGCCACGACGACGAGGGAGGTCAGATCAGCGTTCATCGTCGGGGAACGCGGGCAGGCCGTCCGCGCCGGCCGGCGGCTCCGCGGCGCGCAGACCCGTGCTGTCGGTGCTGCCGAAGCGCTGCCGGATGGCCATGACGAGCGCCAGGGCGAAGCAGGTGAGCGAGAAGCCAATCACGATGGCGGTGAGCACCAGTGCCTGCGGCAGCGGATTGGCGGCGCCGTCAGCCAGGTGACTCGCGCCCTCAGGCACGAAGGCCGGCATGACCGCATCGAGCCGGCCCGCGGAGAGGACGACGAGGTTGGCGCCGGCGCCAATGAGCGAGACGCCCATGACCGCGCGGAGCGCATCGCGGGAGAGCGCCAGGTAGGCCCCCGCCGCGACGAGCGCACCCGCCGACAGGGCGACCGCCCAGATCAACGCCGCACCTCCCCGTCCTGCTCGTCGAGGCCGATCATGTGCGTGGCGATGCCGCCGAGCGCGCCCCACACGCTCAAGTACACGCCGAGATCGAAGAGCAGCACGGTGGACACCTTCACGCTGGTGACGGCAAGCGGCAGCTCGGCCCAGAGGTGCGTGAGATAGGGACGGCCCGTGAAGACCGCGGGCAGGCCGCTCATCAGCGCGAGGCCGACGCCCGCGGCTGCCAGCCGCAGGGGCCCGAGCGGCATGCGGCGCGCGGCTTGTCCCGATCCCGTGGCGACGGCGCGAACCGCCGTCGCGGCCACTGCGACCATCCCTCCGATGAAGCCTCCCCCCGGCTCGTTGTGGCCCCTCATCAGCAGCCAGAGCGAGAACAGCAGCATGCCCGGGTACAGCGTTCGGACGACGAGCTCGAGTAGGACGGCACGTGTCGTCACGCGTCCCCTCCGCTTGCTGCTTCCCGCGCGCGCAGCCAGCGCAGCAGGGGGCGGGCGCCGATGAAGGCGAGGGCCACCACCGCGATTTCACCCAGCGTGTCCAGGGCACGGAAGTCCACGATGATGACGTTCACCACGTTGCGGCCGAACGCCTCGGGCAGGGCCCGCTCGCCGAAGTACCGGGGCACGGCCTCGTCCAGGGGCGAAGACGAGGCCGTCAGCACCAGGGCCGCGACGAGCGCACCAAGGGTTGCCGCGATCAGCGCCCGGGCCGTCGCGCGCTCGACGACCGCACCAGGTGGAGCGCACGCGCGCACCCGGAGCAGCACCGCCGCCACGACGACGACGAAGGCGACCTCCACGGCGAACTGCGTGAAGGCCACGTCTGGCGCGCCGAGGAACAGGGCGAGCACCGCCGTGCCGAGGCCGGTCAACCCGGTGGCGAGCAGCATGACGAACGGGTCGCGCAGCAGGCACGCCGCCATCGAGGCCGCGGCGATGAGCGCGGCGGCGCCGATGACACCGGCGGGCGGCGGGGACCACGCCGGCCACGTCACGCCGGGCCCCGCGATGGCCGCGCCGGTGACGGCGGTAATCAGTGCGCCGAGCGCCAGGGCGAGATAGCCCGGCAGCCGACCGTGCTGCAGCCGCGTGGTGACCAGGCGCGCGACGATCGGGAGGCGCTTCAACGACCGCGTGTAGAAGGCCGCGAGCCCGAACCGGTCGAACCAGTGGAGCACCTCCATCCACTGGTGCAGGCGATCCCAGGCAAGGAAGATCACCAGCCCGAGTGCGAACACGAGGAACGTGCCCTGCGTGCCCGTCGGGTCCGGAAAGACGACCACGCTTCCGGGCTCCGCGGGCAGCATGGCCCTCGCGGCGTCCCGGATGAGCGGGAGCGCCAGCGAGGGCGCCACGCCGAACACGATGCCGAGCGCCGCCACGGCCAGCGGTGGCGCGATCATGCCCGGCGAGGCTTCGTGAATCTCGTCCGGCAGGGAGGCGCCGCCGCGATGCCAGAACACGCGCACGGCGGCCACCGACGCCACCGCCACTGAGACGGCGCCGGCGACCATCGTCGCCCAGCTCACCCACTCGAAGGCGAGCCCCTCGGTCTTGGCGATGGCGATGAGATCCTTGGCGACGTACCCGAGCGAGAGCGGGACACCGGCCATCGACAGTCCCGCCAGCAGCGCGATGCCGGCGGTCCACGGCATTTCACGGGCCATGCCGGCCAGGCGATCGATGCTCCGCGTGCCGGTGCAGTGGTCGACGTTGCCCGCCACGAAGAACAGCGGCGCCTTGTACAGCGCGTGCGCCAGCAGGAACGCGGCGGTGGCCTCGGCGGCGCCGGGACCGGGCAGGCCGATCAGCAGCACGAGCGTGCCGAGCGACGACACGGTGGACCACGCCAGGATGCGCTTGAGGTCGCGCTCGCGCAGGGCGAGCACCATGGCCCAGAGCGCGGTGACGGCCCCGATGGTGACGAGCGTCGCCTCCCAGAGGAAGAGCGAGTCGAACGCCGGGTTGAGCCGGGCGAGCAGGTACACGCCCAGCTTGACCATCGTCGCCGAGTGCAGGTAGGCGCTGACCGGCGTCGGCGCGGCCATGGCATTCGGCAGCCAGAAGTGGAAGGGCCACTGCGCCGACTTGGTGAACGCGCCGACGAAGACACATCCGAGCGCGGCCGGCAGCAGGGGGTGCGCCGCGAGGTCCGGCCCCCGGGCGACCAGCCCCTGGATGGAATAGGTGCCGCCGATGAAGCCGAGCAGCAGCACGCCCGCCAGCAGCACCAGCCCGCCGCCTGCCGTGATGAGCAGGGCCTGCTGGGCGGCGCGGCGGTTCGGCTCGTAGTCGTGCTTGAAGCCTACGAGCAGGAACGACGTGACGCTCGTGAGCTCCCAGAAGACGAACAGGGCCACGAGATTGTCGGTGGTGACCGCGCCGGCCATCGCGAGCATGAACACGGTGAGCAGCGCGAAGAGGCGCGGGCGTCCAGCGGCGCCGGCCATGTAGGCGGAGGCGTAGGCGAAGACCGCGAGCCCGATGCCGACGATGAGGGCCAGCATCAGCAGCGAGAGGCCGTCGATGCGGAAGGCGAGGTCGACGCCGAGCGAGGGAATCCACGGGAGCACGACGTGGAGGGGCGCGAGGCCGGCCGGCATCCTGCCCATCATCCTCGATTCGACGCCTCGATTGGGCGTCGCGGTCCGGCTGGGCCATGGCGCCCCTGCATAATCAGGACATGCCTGCCCCCGGCACAGATACCCGCGCTCGCGGCACGGCCTGGCACAGCCTCTCGATCGATGCGACCTTCGCCGAGGTGGGATCCAGCCCGCGCGGCCTCGACGGCGTCGAGGTCGAGACGCGGCAGCAGCGCTACGGAAGGAACGTGCTGCCGGCGCGCAAGCCGCCCACGCTGGCCGCGATCCTGCTGCACCAGTTCCTGAGCCCGCTCATCTACATCCTGCTGGCGGCCGCCGCCGTGGCCATCGCGCTCGGTGATCTCCCCGACGCGATCTTCATTC
>JBFWQE010000020.1:38843-53004 GCA_050249615.1 Vicinamibacterales bacterium | reverse complement strand
CATCATCCGCTTCGGCGTGACGGCACGGTTCTAGGGAGACACCCGAGGTCTTGGGGCTTGGGTCTTGGGGCTTGGGTCTTGGGTCCTGGGGGCGGCTCCAGGGCTCGAGACTCGAGCTTCAAGGCCAGGCCCCAGGCCCCAGGCCCCAAGCCCCAAGCCCCAAGCCCCAAGTCCCAAGTCCCAAGTCCCTGATAAGATCGAGGCGTGGCCCTCGACGAACGCGCCTTCTTCACCGAAAGACCCGAGCAGCGACCCGGCCGCTTCACCTGCCCGCGCTGCCGCCGCACCAACGACTACCAGGTGCGCTGGGTCCGCCGCACCAAGAAAGCCAGCCCGCCCGGCGGCGCCGGCGACGCCGACCGCGCCCGCTTCGCGAAGGTCCGCGATCACCTGTTGCGGCTCGACGACGAGGTGGTGTGCAAGACGTGCGGCAAGAAGTTCGAGATCCCGTCCCACCACTCGCTCCTCTTCGTGGACCAGCTGGAGGGGCTGCCGAAGGACGAGGAGCTCGACGCCGAGATTGCCGCCGCCGAGAGCCAGCCCGCACAGGCCCCCGATCGCTCGAAACTGCCCGCGCGCTTCACCCGCCCGTCGAGGGGCTGGAAGGGCTAGTGAATCGTGCCCATTGTTGATTGCCGATTGGTGATCGGGCGATTCATCGGGCGATTGGCGATTGGGTCATTGCGCATTGGAGTTGGTGATTGAGCGATTGATCTGATTGGGCCATTCCTGGTCGTCGAGCGGGAGGGGTCGCCGGTCGGCGCCGTCGCCAATCGGCAGTTCGTCAATCGCCAATCGTCAATCCACTGCCCAATGCGAAAATCGTCAATCACCCGATGAATCGCCCGACCACCAATCGGCAATCATCAATGGGCACGTGCCATCCCCGCCCTCACCACAGGCCGGGCACCAGCCTCCACCGCACCTTCCGCTGGTAGTCGACGTACGCCTGGCCGAACTCCGCACGCAGCCCCCGTTCCTCGAGCGGGATGGCCACCACCAGGTACAGCGTGCTGAGGCTGGCGAACAGCAGACGGCCGCTCGTCATGGCCGGCGCGCCGAACACGAACAGGACCCACCCGAAGTAGATGGGATGGCGGAGCCATCGATAGGGGCCGCCGACCTCCAACGCGGATGGGGCCGCAGATGCCGCAGATGGCGCAGATGCCGCAGATGCCGCAACAGCCGCAGAAGCCGCAGATGCCGCAGATGCCGCAGATGGCGCAGATGCCGCAAGGGCCGCGGATGGCGCAGATGAGGCAGGCGTCGCGCCATGCTGCGCCGGGCGAGTGGACGACACGGCCGAGTGGGCGGGCTTGACGCCGGCCAGCTCCCAGATGTCGATGCGTGAAGCGCTCTTCAGCGTGAGCAGGAGGCCGGCGAATTGGAGGGCGTGGAGGAGCCACCCGAGCGCACTCGGCGCCTGCCACGCAGTGCCGGGGAGGGGCTGCCAGAGCCAGCAGAGCGCGAAGAGAAGCAGGCTGGCCAGCCAGACGTAGGCGACGCGCTCGAGCGCCGGTGGCACGATGCGTTTCATCAGGGCCTTCACGCCGGACCGCGCGAAGAGGGAGTGGTGCAGCGCGAACACCGTGAACAGGGAGATGTTGAGGGCGAGCGCCGCAGGCACCCGGTCGGCGGGGACGGCGACCGGTCGGCCGAGGAGCACGAGGTAGAACCAGGCGAAGTACACGAGCGAGGCGAGGAAGAGCCCGGCCCCCGCCCACGCGGCCGCGCGCATGCGCATAGTATAGGGGCCATGCGGCCCCGCATCGCGATCACGGGCATCGGCGTCGTGTCGGCGTTCGGCGCCGGGCGAGAGACGTTCTGGTCCTCGATCAGCCGCGGGGAGAGCGGCACCCGCGGCATCACCGAGTTCGACGCTTCCAGCTATCCGTGCCGGGTGGCTGCGGCAGTGCCGCCGCTCGAGGGCGAACCGGAGCCGCTCGAGGGCGAGGGCGGCGCAGGTGCCTCGCGCGCGGACCCGAAGCGCTACTCGCGCGCCGCGCTCTTCGGCGTGCGGGCGGCCCGCGAGGCCTGGAACGACGCCGGCCTGCGGTTCGGCGAGCCCCGCGCGGGTGTGATCATCGGGTCCGGCGGCGGCGGCATCGACGTCGGCGAGCGCCAGTACGAGGAGTTCTTCACGCACGGCGGGCGGCAGGTCACGCCCTACGCCATTGCCGTAGGGATCTGCGGCATGGTGTCGAGCGAGATCTCCATCGCGCTCGGACTCCGCGGCATCAGCCACGTGCTGTCCACCGGCTGCACCAGCTCCACCGACGCCATCGGCTACGCGCGCCTGCTGCTGATGCTCGGCGAGTACGACGTGCTGCTCTCCGGCGGCGCCGACGGGTGCGTGCTGCCGGGAATGATTTTCGGCTTCTCGCGCATGCGCGCCGTCTCCACCCACTACAACGATCGGCCCGCCGAGGCGTCGCGGCCCTTCGACCGCGGGCGGGACGGTTTCGTGCTGGGCGAGGGCGCCTGGATGCTCGCCCTCGAGCGCGAAGACCGGGCCCGGGCGCGCGGTGCGCGCATCTACGCGTGCGTGGAAGGCTACGCGTCCACGTGCGACGCCTATCACCGCGTTCAGATGGACCCCGATGGCACCGAGATCGTCCGCTGCATCCGCGGGGCCCTGAACCAGGCCGGCCGCGCCCCCGAGGAGATCGGCTACGTCAACTATCACGGCACGTCCACGCAGCTGAACGACGCCATCGAGTCGCGCTGCACGCGCGAGGCGCTGGGCACAGCCGCCGGTGACACGCCCGGCTCGTCCACCAAGTCGATGATTGGTCATCCGCAGGGCGCCAGCGGCGCCGCCGGCGTGGTCACCGCCGCGCTGGCCCTCTCGCGCGGGTTCCTGCCGCCCACAATCAACCTGCGCGATCCGGATCCGGCGTGCGACATGGACTTCATCCCGAACGAGGGGCGCGCCACCCGGGCCGGGGCAGCCCTCTGCAACTGCCTCGGCTTCGGCTCCAAGAACTCGGCGCTGGTGCTCGGCGCCGCCGACGCGCGAGCGTGAGCGCAGGCCGGGGACGACCCATGGACGACGTGGTGATTGCGGGGGGCGGGCCGGCGGGGGCGCTGGCGGCCTGCCTGCTGGCGCGCCGCGGCGCGCGGGTCACGCTGATCGAGCGCGCCCGTTTTCCTCGGGCGAAGTTGTGCGGCGACACGCTCAATCCCGGCGCGATGGCCCTGCTCGCTCGCCACTTCGACATCGAGCCGCTTCGCCGGCGGGGACGCCCGCTGGATGGGATGATCCTGAGCGGGCCGGGTGGAGTGTCCGTGACCGGCGCGTACGCGCGTGGAATGGCGGGGCTGGCCATCACACGCGACGTGTTCGACACCTGGCTCGTCGAGCAGGCCGTGCGCGCTGGCGCCATCCTGGTGGAAGACACCGCCGTCGTCGGTCCCCTGCCGGGTGACGCGCCGGGCAGTGTCGGAGGCGTCGTGACCCGGCACCGTTCAGGGCGAGGCGCTGTCGTGCCCGCCATCCTCACCATGGCCGCCGATGGAGGGCGATCGCGCCTGGCGCGGGCGATGGGGCTGGCGCGGGCGCCGCGCCGCCCGCGGCGGTGGGCGATCGGCGCGTACTACGAGGGCGTGGATGGCCTGATCGGCATGGGTGAGATGCACGTCCGCCAGGGCCACTACCTCGGCGTATCCCACACGCTCGACGGCCGCACCAACGCATGCCTCGTCCGGGAGTTCGCACCGGGCCGCGGATCCTGGCCAGGTCCCGACCACCTGCTGCGTGAGGCCATCGACGGTGACGTCGTGCTCGGGCCGCGCTTCCGGCGCGCACGCCGCGTCACGCGGACCCAGGTGCTCGGTCCCCTGGCCGTCGAGGCGGCTCGACCCGCCTGCCCGGGCCTCTGGCTCGTCGGCGACGCCGCCGGGTTCATCGACCCGATGACCGGCGACGGCATTCACCTGGCACTCAAGGGGGCGGAGGTCGCCGCGGCCGTGGCCGGCGCCCTGATCGAGGGCGGGCTCGACGCCTCGGAGGCGCACCGCCACTACGCTCGTGCGCTGGGCCACAAGCTGGACACGAAACGACGCTTCAACCGCGTCCTGCGACGCCTGGTCGCGTCGCCGCGCACGGTGGCAGCGGCGGCGCGTCTCGCCTCGATTGCGCCCGCTGCCTTTGCACTGGCAATTCGTCATGCGGGCGACTGCGGCGATGCGGGCCGCGTCGGGGCCGCGCGTTCCTTCGAGGAAGCGCGCGCATGACCCTGGCCCCCGCGCCCGCCGTCGCGCTCGTGACGCTGGCGGCCGTCCTGCTCGTCATGGCCGGTGAGGCGGTGCTCTCGCGTGTGAACGAGCAGGGGCTTCGTCGACGGGGCGCGGTCGAGCCTCCCGGGGACGTCTATCGGACGATGCAGTGGGCCTACCCGGCGTTGTTCGTGGCGATGGCCGTGGAGGGTGCTACCTGGGGGCCCTCTCCGCGCGCGGTGCTGCTGGCGGGCCTCGTCGTGTTCGGCGCCGCGAAGGCGCTGAAGCTCTGGGCCATCACGTCCCTCGGCGACCGCTGGTCGTTTCGCGTCCTGGTGCTGCCGGGTGTGCCGCTGGTCGAGAGCGGGCCCTATCGCTGGATGCGCCACCCCAACTACCTGGCCGTCGTGGGCGAGTTGCTCGGCGTGGCGCTGACGGTGTGGGCGCCGGTGGCGGGCCTGGCGGCCCTGGTCGGGTTCGGGGCGCTGATGCTCCGGAGGATTGCGGTCGAGGAGCGGGCGCTGGAAGAGGGAAGTGAGAGGTGAGAAGGCGGAAGGCAAAAAGGCAGGAGCCGCCACCGCCGGGGCCGTTGGTGACATCACGTGACACCGGGCTAACCCCTGTCCACGGTATACTTTCCGGCACTTCGCCCATGACGAGGATGGTCCCCGCAGTACTCCTGGCGTCGGTCCTGGCATTGGCGCTGGTTACGGCGTCGGAGCAGGGCACAGCCCCGTCTCCGGTCGGCGAGCCGGTCGTGGCTGCCCGGCGTCCGGCTCCCCCCGTCGCTCCCGTGACATCCCGGTCCACGCCTTCGCCGGCGCCCGTCGCCGGCCCCGCGTCCGCGGCCGCGGCCGCGCACACCGCCGTCGTCAAGCAGTACTGCGTCACCTGCCACAGCGATCGCGCGAAGGCAGGCGGGCTGTCGCTCGCGTCGTTCGACGCGGCGACGGCCGCCGAGCACGCGCACGTCACCGAGAAGATCATTCGCAAGCTGCGCGCCGGCATGATGCCGCCCGCCGGCGCGAAGCGGCCCGACGCGGCGACGCTGGCGGCGCTCACGACAGCGCTCGAGACGACGGTGGATCGCGCGGCGGACGTCACGCGGCCCGGCTCGCGGGTGTTCCAGCGCCTCAACCGCGCGGAGTACGCGCGTGCGGTCCGCGACCTGCTGGCCGTGAACGTGGACGTCTCGGCGCTGCTTCCGGCCGACACCATCAGCGCGGGCTTCGACAACGTGTCGGACTCGCAGATGTTCTCGCCCACGCTGATGGAGGCATACCTGCGCGCCGCCAGCAAGGTGACAGCCCTGGCGGTCGGGGATCCGGAGGCCGAGTCGGCCGAGGCGCTGTACCGCGTCCCGAAGACGGCGTCGCAGATGGAGCGCGCCGAGGGCGCGCCGCTCGGGACGCGCGGGGGCACGTCGGTGGTGCACACGTTCCCGGCGGATGGCGACTACACGCTCCGGCTCGAGCTGCACAGCAACGCGTGCGGGTTCCTCTTCGGCGGACCGGCGACGGGAGAACAGCTCGAGGTGTCCGTCGACGGCGAGCGCGTGGCGCTGCTGGACGTGAACCCGCGCATGGCCGACATGTCCGGGGGGCTCTCGCTGCGCACGCCGCCCCTTCACATCACCGCGGGCGCGCATCGCGTGACGGCGGCGTTCCTGCAGCGCTTCGAGGGGCCGGTGAACGACCTGATCGCCCCTATCGATCACACCCTGGCGGACACGCAGATTGGCGTCGCGCACGGCATCACGGCGCTCCCGCACCTGAAGGACATGGCCATCGTGGGGCCGCAGCGCGTGACGGGCGTTTCCGACACCGCCAGCCGCCGGAAGATCTTCGCCTGCCGTCCCACGTCGCCCGCCGAGGAGCAGGCGTGCGCGTCGCGCATCGTCCGCGACCTGGCGACCGAGGCGTTCCGCCGCCCCGTCGCGAAGCGCGATCTCGATCGGTTGATGGCGTTCTACGCCGACGGTCGCGCCGAGGGCGATTTCGAGACCGGCATCGCGTCGGCCATCGAGGCCATGCTCGCGAGCCCGCAGTTCCTGTTCAGGCTCGAGCCGGTGCCGGCCCGAGCCGTGGCGGGGCAGCCGTACCGGCTGGACGATCTCTCGCTGGCCTCGCGCCTTTCCTTCTTCGTCTGGGGCAGCGGTCCCGACGAGGCCCTGCTGAAGGCCGCCACGTCGGGCACGCTCTCGGCTCCGGCCGCGCTCGACCGCCAGGTCCGGCGGATGCTCGCGGACCCGCGGTCCGACGCCCTGGCCACGCGCTTCGCGGCGCAGTGGCTGCGGCTCGCCGACGTCGAGCAGATCCTCCCGGACGCGATCCTCTATCCCTATTTCGATCGGTCGCTGGGCCGCGCGATGGTGCGCGAGACCGAGCTCTTCTTCGACAGCCTCGTGCGCGAGGACCGCAGCGTGCTGGACCTGCTGACCGCGGACCACACGTTCGTCAACGGCCGGCTGGCGCGGCACTACGGTATTCCGAACATCACGGGTGGCGAGTTCCAGCGCGTCACCGTGCCGGAGGCGCGGCGCGGCCTGCTCGGCAAGGGCAGCATCCTGCTCCTGACATCCGTGGCGGATCGGACCTCGCCGGTGATGCGCGGCAAGTGGGTGATGGAGGTGCTGCTCGGCTCGCCGCCGCCCGCGCCGCCGCCCAACGTGCCGGCCCTGGAGGACACCAAGGCCGCCGGCGCCACGCGCCTGCTCACCGTGCGCGAGCGCATGGAGGAGCACCGGAAGAACCCGGCGTGCCGGTCGTGCCACCGCGTCATCGACCCGCTCGGGCTCGCGCTCGAGAACTTCGACGTCACCGGCCGGTGGCGCATCAAGGACAACGGCGCGCCCGTGGATCCGACGGGCGAGCTGTACGACGGCACGCCGATGGACGGCCCGGCCGGCCTGCGCCGCGCGATCCTGAAGCACCAGGATGTGTTCGTGCTGAGCTTCACCGAGAGCCTGCTCACGTATGCGCTCGGGCGGCGGGTCGAGCCCGAGGACATGCCCATGGTGCGGCGCATCGTCCGCGAGGCGGCCGCCGACGACCTGAAGATCAGCGCGTTCGTGCAGGCCATCGTCCGAAGCCCCGCGTTCAGGATGGGCGCGGAGACGCCGGTGGCCACGGAGACCGCGGCGGCGCGGCCCTGAAGAAGTGAGAAGTTGGAAGTGAGACGCAGGAAGAGGGAGAGGCGGCAATGGCGTTTCTGACCAGGCGGCACCTCGATCGGCGGACGGCGCTCAAGGGGATCGGCGTGAGCGTGGCACTGCCCCTGCTCGAGGCGATGCTGCCGGCGCGGGCCGCCGAGGCCCGCCAGCTGGGCCGGAAGCTGCGGTTCGTGGCCATCGAGATGGTGCACGGCGCGGCGGGGAGCACGGCCTACGGCGAGAAGAACAACCTCTGGGCGCCGGCCGAGGTGGGGAGCGGCTTCGACCTGAGCAAGACGAGCCTGGCGCCGCTCGAACCCTACCGCGACCACCTGACCATCATCAGCCGCACGGATGTCAGGAACGCCGAGGCGTTCACGCCGCCCGAGATCGGCGGGGATCACTTCCGATCCGCGGCGGTGTTCCTCACGCAATCCCACCCGCACCAGACGCAGGGTTCGGACGTTCGGGCCGGCGTGTCGATCGACCAGGTCTACGCGCAGAAGGTGGGAGCCGAGACGCCGATCCCATCCATGCAGCTCTGCATCGAGAGCGTGGACCAGGCGGGCGGCTGCTTCTACGGGTACTCGTGCGCCTACACCGACTCGATCAGCTGGGGATCGCCGACCGAGCCGCTGCCGATGATCCGGGACCCGCGCGCGGTGTTCGATCAGCTCTTCGGCGTGGGCGCCACGCCCGAGGCACGCGCGCGCCGCCGGCGCAAGGACAAGAGCATCCTGGACTGGGTGACCGCGTCGGTGAACGACCTGAAGGGGTCGCTGGGCGCCGCGGACCGCGCGCGACTCTCGGACTACCTGGAGGACGTGCGCGAGATCGAGCGGCGCATCCAGAAGGTCGAGGAGTTCAACGCCAGCGGGGAGCAGCGCGAGCTGCCCGGCGCGCCGGCGGGCGTGCCGGACTCGTACACCGACCACGTGAAGCTGATGTTCGACCTGCAGGCGCTGGCGCTGACGGCCGACATCACGCGGGTCTTCGCGTTCAAGATGAGCCGCGACGTGTCGAACCGCGTCTACCCTGAGACGGGCGTGACCACGGGCTTCCACATCGCCTCCCACCACGGGGATCGCGACGAGCGCATCCTCGAGTTCGGGAAGATCAACCGCTATCACGTCAGCCTGCTGCCGTACTTCCTGGACAAGCTGCAGAAAGCGCAGGAGGCGGACCGGACGATCCTCGACAATACGGTCGTGCTCTACGGCTCGCCGATGGGGAACTCCAACGTGCACAACCACAAGCGCTGCCCGCTCGTCCTGCTCGGGCACGGCGGCGGCGCCATCAAGGGGAACGTGCACCTGCGCGCGGCCGATGGGACGCCCATGGCCAACCCCATGCTGTCGGTGCTCCACACGCTGGGCGTGGACGTGAAGAGCTTCGGCGACAGCACGGGCGCGTTCGATCTGAACACGCCGGCGCCCTCGACCGTTGCGGGAGAGTAGCCGTCATGAGACAGCCTGGCTTCCTGCGGTGGGGTCCTGCGGCCGTGACGGTGGCCGCGCTGGCGGGCGCGATGGCTGCCTCGCCTGCGGCGAGCGGGCGGGAGCAGGGCGGCGCCGGCGCCGGGCGCGCCGCTGTCGCCGTCGCCAACGCGGCGATGGCTGGCGAGCTCGCCGAGGTGCGGCGCCTGCTGAAGGACGGCGGCGACGTGAACGCCGCCATGGGTGACGGTACCAACGCCCTCCACCATGCCGCCATGCGTGGCGATGCGGAGATGGCGGCCGTGCTGCTGTCGGCCGGCGCCAATATACGGGCGACCACGCGGCTCGGCGGCTACACGGCACTGCACCTGGCCAGCCAGCGCGGGCACGACCGCGTGATCGAACTGCTCGTGAAGGCCGGAGCGAATCCCAACCACCCGACGGCGACGGGCGCCACACCGCTGATGCTCGCGGCCGCGTCCGGGCACGTGGCGGCCGTCAAGCAGCTGCTGGCGCACAAGGCCGAGATCAACGCAAGGGAGCTGGCCAACGACCAGACGGCGCTCATGTTCGCGGCGGCGTTCGACCGTCCGGACGTGGTGCAGCTGCTGGTGGAGGTCGGGGCCGACGTGTCGCTCACCTCGAAGGTCGTGGACATCGCCTCACTCACCTCGCCCGAGGAGGCGCTGCAGGAAGAGATCCGCCTGGCCACCCAGCGTGCGAGCGCCCAGAGCAGCGGGCGCCCGGCGCCGGCGCCCGCGAAGCCATCGGACGAGATCCCGGGCGTCACGCGCAATTACCGGTACAACGAGCTCATCGACAAGCAGGGCGGATTCGGCGCCCTGCACTACGCGGTCCGGCAGGGCAGCGTGGCGTCGGTGAAGGCGCTCATCGACGGGCGTGCCGACGTCAACCAGCGCGCCGCCGGCGACGGCACGACGCCGCTCCTCATGGCGGTCATCAACGGCCACTACGACCTGGCGATGTACCTGCTGGAGCAGGGCGCCGATCCGAACATCGCCAGCGAGGCCGGCGCCACGCCCCTGTACGCCACGGTCAACATCGAGTGGGCCCCCAGGTCCTTCTATCCGCAGCCGCGCGCGCAGCTGCAGCAGAGGACCACGTATCTCGCGCTGATGACGGCGCTGCTCGACAAGGGCGCCGATCCCAACGCCCGACTGAAGAAGAAGCTCTGGTACACGCAGTACAATTTCGACCTGCTGCGCACGGACGAGGGAGGCGCCACGCCCTTCTGGCGCGCCGCCTACGCCGCCGACATCGACGCGATGAAGCTGCTGCTCGCGCGCGGCGCCGACCCGTTCATCACCACGATGAAGGGGGTGACGCAGGAACGGCAGCAGGGCGGCGTCCAGGCAGGGGACCCCTCGCGGCTCCCGCCCATGCCCGCCGGATCTCCCGGCATCGGCGCGCTGCACGCGGCAGCGGGCGTCGGCTACGGCGAGGGCTTTGCGGGCAACGCCCATCGCTTCGCGCCGACGGGCATGCTGGCCGCGGTGAAATTCCTGGTCGAGGAGGTGGGGCTCGACGTGAACGCCGTGGACGACGACGGCAACACGGCCGTGCACCACGCCGCGTCGCGCGGTGACAACGAGATGATCACCTACCTGGTGTCGAAAGGGGCGGATGTGACACGGGTCAACCGCCGCGGCCTCACCACGGTGGACATGGCCAACGGGCCGGTGCAGCGAACCCAGCCGTATCCCGAGACCATCAAGCTGCTCGAGAGCCTGGGCGCGAAGAACAATCACCGCTGCGTGTCCTGCTGATTTCACAAGTCTCCGGGCTCCGCGGCGGCGTCTAACCCGTCAGCCGCCTCTGCACGTCGCGGTCAGCTATACTCGGCACAGGGTCCATGACACGCCGTTTCTGGGGCATTACGCTCGCGTCGGTTGCCCTTTCCGCGGGCCTCGGGCTGGCGTTCGCGCGCGAGCAGGCGGCCAGCGGCCCGGCCGCCGCGCGCGCTGCCGCCGAGCAGGCCTGGCGTGCCGGTGAGTACGAGCAGGTGGAGCGGGCCGCCTCCGCGCACCCGGGCGACGAGACGCTGGTCGTCCTCGGAGCGAGGAGCGCGGCGGCGCGCGGCGACTTCGCCCGGGCCGAGTCGATGCTGGCGCCGCTCGCGGCACAGTCTCCCGGCGGCGACGCGGCCCTCGAGCTGGGCCTGCTGCAGCACTACCTGGGCCGGCGCTCAGAGGCGCGGCGCTCCCTGCAGCTCGTGCTGCTCGCGGCCCAGGACGCGGACACGCCCCGCGAGTACCTCCGCGCGGGACGCGCGTCGCGCGCGCTGGGCCGCTTCGAGGACGCCAACGGCTACTTCCGCGAGGCCGTGGCCGGCGCGCCCACCGACGTGGAGATCAATACCGCGTGGGGCGAACTGTTCCTCGAGAAGTACAACCGGAAGGACGCGGTCCGCTCGTTCCAGGACGCGTTGAAGGTGGACGAGGACTATGGCCCGGCACTCGTCGGCATGGCCCGCGCGGTCGTGGACGACAACCCGCCGCAGGCGGTCACCTTCGCGACGCGCGCGTTGAAGCTCAATCCGAACGACGTGGCCGCGCACCTGTTCATGGCCGAGACCTCGATCGGCCGGGACCGGAAGGCCGAGGCGCGCGACTGGCTGAAGAAGGCGCGGGCCGTGAACCCGAAGAGCCTCGAGGCCATGGCCCTCGAGGGGGCGCTGGCGTACGTGGATGGCGACACCACGGGCTACCAGGCCCTGGCTGCCGAGGCGCTCAGGATCCACCCCACGTACGGCGAGTTCTACCGCGTCGTGGGCTCGGTCACGGCGGGCTATTACCGCTTCGACGAGGCGGTCGAGCAGGTGCGGCGCGCCATCCAGCTGGACCGCGAGAACTGGCGGGCGTACGCGGAGCTGGGCGGCCACATGATGCGCACCGGCGACGAGCGCGGCGCGCGGCGCATGCTCGAGACCGCCTTCCGACAGGATCCATACGACGTCATCACCTTCAACCTGCTGAGCCTGCTCGACACGCTGGACCAGTTCGCCACTGTCAAGGACGGCGACACCATCATCCGCCTGCACCAGGACGAGGTGGGCGTCATGGAGCACTACGTGTCGTCGCTGGCGCGCGAGGCGCTGGACTCCCTCGCGAAGCGCTGGGAGTTCACCCCCAAGGGCCCCATCCTCGTCGAGGTGTTCCCGCGGCACGACGACTTCGCCGTCCGCACGGTGGGCCTGATGGGCATGATCGGCGCCCTGGGCGCCTGCTTCGGGCGCGTGGTGACGATGGACTCGCCGCGGGCGCGCCCGCCGGGCGAGTTCAACTGGGGCGTGACGCTCTGGCACGAGATGGCGCACGTCATCACGCTGCAGCTGTCGAACCAGCGCATCCCGCGGTGGCTCACCGAGGGCATCTCGGTCTTCGAGGAGAACCGCGCGCGGCCCGAGTGGGGACGCGAGATGGACATCCCGTTCGCCCGGGCCATCGAGCGCGGCCAGGTCATCAAGCTCGAGGACCTGAACAGCGGCTTCACGAACCCCGAGACCATCTCGCTCGCGTACTTCCAGTCGTCGCTCGTCGTCGACCACATCGTGGAGGTGTACGGGCAACCGAAGTTGAAGGCCCTGGTCCAGTCCTACGCCACCGGCATCGACACCGAGACCGCCATTCGGCAGGTGCTGGGCGTGGAGCTCGACGCGCTGCAGGCAACCTTCGACCAGTTCCTCGAGCAGCGTTACGGGTCGATGCGCAGGGCGCTCTCCACGCCCGAGGGGCTGAAGCCCGGCATGCCGCTGGACGCGCTTCGCGAGCTGGCCGCCGCTCACGCGGACAACTTCACCGCGCAGCTGGCGCTCGGCACGGCGCTCAAGGACACCGCGCCCGAGGAGGCCATCGCGGCGTTCGAGCGCGCGGCGGCGCTGGTGCCGCACGCCACCGGGCCGGACAGCCCGCAGGCGCAGATTGCGGAGGTCGCGCTCGCCAGGGGAGACAGGGCGCGGGCCATCAGGGCGCTGGACACGCTGACGGGGTTCGATCACTCCGACCTGGCGTCTGCGCGGAAGCTGGCGTCCCTGCTGGATCCGAAGGCGGATCAGGCGCTGCTCGCGACCGCGCTTCGCCGCGCGGTGGCCGTCGACCCATTCGATGCTCCGTCGCACGCCACGCTTGGACGCATCGCGCTCTCGGCCGGCAACGCCGCCGAAGCCGTGCGCATGTTCCGCGTGGCCCTCGCCGCGGGGCCGGTGGACAAGGCCGGCGCGCACGCCGACCTCGCCGAGGGCCTGTTCGCAGCCGGCAATCTCGACGAGGCTCGAAGGCAGGCGCTGGCGGCGCTCGAGATCGCCCCCACTTACTCCCGCGCGCAGGACCTGCTGCTGAAGCTCGTCGGAGGGCGATAGCGTGGCAGGACCTTCCCGGCGTGCCCCGCGCGTCTCGAAGGGCGCCGTGGGCCTGGTGCTGGCGCTGCTGGCGCTCGGGCCCGTGGCCGATGCCCAGATGCCGGCCCTGCCCAACGACCGGCTGGCCGGGCTGCAGTGGACCTTTGCGCGCATCCGCTACAGCTCGTGGGCGGACGAGGGCCGCGGCCGCCCGCGCATGAGCTACTGGGAGGACCCGTGGGCCATCGACGCGCCCGCGGCGGAGCAGAACCTCTCGCGACGCATCAAGGCCGTGACCGCCATTGAAGTGGGCGAGCCGGTCGTCATCACGCTCGACGACGAGAAGCTCTGGCAGTACCCGTGGATCTACATCGTCGAGCCGAGCAACCTGCAGCTGACCGACGCCGAGGTGCCCATCCTGCGGGAGTTCCTGCTGCGCGGCGGCACGCTCACCATGGACGACTTCCACGGGCCCTACGAGTGGGACCTGACGGTGCGCCAGTTGAGCCGCGTGTTCCCGGACCGGGAGATCGTGGAGCTCGAGCCGCCGCACCCGATCTTCTCGTGCTTCTACCGGATCGAGAAGTACCCGCAGATTCCAGGGCTGGGCTCGTTCTTCAGCGGGCGCACGTGGGAAAAGGGCGGGTTCCAGCCGCACCTGCGCGCCATCCTGGACGATGCGGGGCGGCCGATGGTGCTGATCAACTGGAACACCGACATGGGCGACGGCGTGGAGTGGTCCAACGCCGAGGAGTATCCGGGGTACATCCGCTTCACGGCCATGGCGTACCAGATGTGGATCAACGAGGTGGTGTACTCGCTGACGCACTGACGGGTGCGAGCAGGTGCGGGCAGGTGCGGGCGGGTGCGGCGGGTGCGCGGGTGCGGCGGGTGCGGCGGGTGCGGGCGGGATTGCCCGCCGAAGCTCGCGCGTGACGACTGGCGAGCGACGGCGGGTGCGAGACAACGACATGGAGCAGACGATCGAGGCGAGAACGG
>JBFWQE010000020.1:29001-38743 GCA_050249615.1 Vicinamibacterales bacterium | reverse complement strand
GGGTGCGCGGGTGCGGCGGGTGCGGCGGGTGCGGGCGGGATTGCCCGCCGAAGCTCGCGCGTGACGACTGGCGAGCGACGGCGGGTGCGAGACAACGACATGGAGCAGACGATCGAGGCGAGAACGGCGAGCCTGGCCGAGGAGGTGGCGCGGAGCCGCACGCAGATCCTCGCGGAGCTGCGCAAGGTGATCGTGGGGCAGGACGAGGTGGTGGACGAGGTCCTGATGGCGCTCTTCTGCGGCGGGCACTGCCTCATCACGGGGGTGCCCGGCCTGGCGAAGACGCTGCTCGTGAAGACGCTGGCGCAGATCCTCCACCTCAGCTTCAAGCGGATCCAGTTCACGCCGGACCTCATGCCCGCGGACATCACCGGCACCGAGGTGCTGGACGAAGAGGCGGGGCACCGCACGCTCAGGTTCGTGCACGGGCCGATCTTCGCGCAGATCATCCTGGCCGACGAGATCAACCGCACGCCGCCCAAGACGCAGGCCGCCCTGCTCGAGGCGATGCAGGAGTACCACGTCACGGCAGCCGGCCGCACCTACGAGCTGGAGCGGCCGTTCTTCGTGCTGGCCACGCAGAACCCCATCGAGCTCGAGGGGACGTACCCGCTGCCGGAGGCGCAGCTCGATCGCTTCCTGTTCAACGTCGTGATGACCTATCTCTCCGAGGACGACGAGGTGACGGTGGTCACCGACACGACGGGCGCGGCGCGTCCCGCGCCGGAGCGCGTGCTCGACGGCGCCGACATCCTCCGCATCCAGGACTACGTGCGCCAGGTGCTGATTGCCGAGGAAGTGGCGCGCTACGCCGTGCGGCTGGCGGACAACTCGCGCCCGGGCCGCGGCGCGAAGCTGGACTTCATCCAGAAATGGGTGAAGTGGGGCGCCGGCCTTCGCGCGTCGCATGCGCTGGTGCTCGGCGCCAAGGCGCGCGCCCTCATGCACGGACGGCACCACGTGTCGGTGAAGGACATCCAGGCCCTCGCCAGGCCCATCCTCCGCCATCGCATCATCCCGAACTTCTACGCCGAGGCCGAGGGCGTGACCACCGAGCGCATCATCGATCAGCTGGTCGAGACGGTGCCGCTGCCGGCCAGCGGGCTCTGACGCCATGGCCGGGCAGGCACGCTATCTCGACCCGGCGATCGTCGCCCGACTGGGCACCATCGATCTGAAGGCCCGGACCATCGTCGAGGGTTTCCTCACGGGGCTGCACCGCAGCCCGTTCAAGGGGTTCAGCGTCGAGTTCGCGGAGTACCGGCAGTACCTGCCCGGCGACGACCTCGCCACGCTGGACTGGAAGATCTACGCGCGATCGGATCGCCACGTCGTCAAGAAGTTCGAGGAGGAGACCAACCTCGAGTGCCATATCCTGCTCGACGTGAGCCGCTCGATGGGGTACGGGTCGCACGGCATCACGAAGCTCCAGTACGGGTCGTACCTGGCGGGCGCGCTGGCCTACCTGATGAACCGGCAGCGCGATGCCGTGGGCCTTCTGACGTTCGACGACCGCATCCGCGACCTGCTGCCGTGCAGCGCCAGGCCGGGGCACCTGAAGGCCGTGCTCCTTGCGCTCGAGCGTGCCACGCTCGGCGCGAAGACCGACGTCGCCAGGCCGCTCGGCGACCTGGTCCAGGCCATCCGGAAGCGGGGCCTCGTCGTCCTCATTTCGGATCTGCTCGACGAGCCGGAGCGCGTGATCGACGGGCTGAAGCACTTCCGCTACCGCGGGACGGACGTCATCGTGTTCCAGGTGCTCGACCCCGACGAGCTGGAGTTCCCGTTCGATCGGGCCGCGCGCTTCCGCGACCTCGAGACTGACGACGAGGTCGTGGCCGTGCCCGGCGCCGTGCGCGAGGCCTACAAGGCGCGCATCAACGCACTCATCGCCAACTACCGCACCGTGCTGGGGCAGAACGGGATCGACTACTGCCTGCTCGAGACCTCGCAGCCGCTCGAGGTGGGGCTGCTCTCCTATCTCCAGACCCGGAAGAAGGCGTTCTAGGGGACCGCGTTGTTCGGCCTGTCCTTCCTCTCACCGCTGTACTTGCTGGGCGCGCTGGCCATCGCCGTGCCCATCGCGCTCCACCTGTTCCGGCGCCGGACCGAGACCGTCGTGGAGTTCCCGGCGGTGCACCTGCTGGTGAAGTCACCGGTCGAGCAGAGGCGCCGCCGGCGGCTGCGCGAGCTGGTGCTGCTGGCCTTGCGCGTGTCGGCCCTCGTGCTGCTGGCCGGGGCCTTCGCGCGGCCCTACCTCGCGGGCAGCACACTGGCCGCCGACACCCCCGTCACCGTCGTCGCGGTGGACACCTCCTTCAGCATGTCCAACGCGGAGGCTTTCGCGCGGGCGCGGCAGCGGGCCGAGGAGGCGGTGCGCGACGCGCCGCGGGCGCACGCCGTGGCGCTGGTGGCGTTCGACGAGGCGGCGTCCACCATCGTGGAGCCCACGACCGATCGGGGCGCCGTGGTGGCCGCGGTGGGCGGGCTGCAGCCCGGCGCCTCGGGCACGCGCTACGCGGCCGCGCTGGCAAGGGCCGCCGAGCTGATTGGTGCACGCCCGGGTCGCGTCATCATCGTCACCGATCTCCAGCAGGGCGGGTGGGAGGCCGCGGCGCACGCCGGCCTGGCCGAGGACATCGAGCTCGATGTCGTGCCCGTGGACGGCCCGCTCCAGAACGTGGCGGTGGTGTCCGCCGAGCGGCGCGAAGGCCGGGTCGTCGCGGGCCTGCACAACTTCGGCCTCGAGCCCCGCGCGGTGCCCGTGTCGCTGTCGGTGGACGGCCGCGTGATCGAGAGGACGAGCATCGACCTGCCCGCGCAGGCGGCGGCGCACGTGGCGTTCGAAGCCCCCGTGCCGGCGTCCGGTGCGGCGTCGGTCGCGGTGGAGGATGCGGGAGGCTACGCAGCGGACGACGCGCGATACCTCGTCCTGGACCCGACGGCCGCGGCCCGAATCGCCGTCGTCGTCGCCGACCCGTCGGCCCTTCGCGGCGGCCTCTACGTGGAGCGCGCGCTTGGCGCAGCGGACGAAGGGCGCGAGTTCGCGGTGACGGTCGTCGATGGCCGGACCCTCTCGGCGTGGGACGCCGGCGAGATGGCGAGATACCAGGCCCTGGTGGTGCTCGGCACGCGCACGCTCGAGCGCAGGGGACGCGAGCTCATCGCGGGATTCCTGGCCGGGGGCGGCTCGATGCTCCTGGCGCTCGGCCCGGATGTCGATCCCGGCACGCTGCAGGACGTCCTGGGCGCCGCTCCGGGAGTCGGGCCGGATGCCCAACCGCTCGAGGGCGGCGCCGCCACGCTGGTGGTGGGCGACACGCGCCACCCGGTGTTCAGGCCGTTCGCCGAGCCGGCCGCCGCGCTGGGCGACGTCTCGTTCCAGCGGTTCCGTCCTCTCGACGAGAGCGGGCGAGCCGTGCTGGCGCGCTACGCGGGCGGTGCCGCGGCCCTGCTCGAACAGGCGCGCTCGAAGGGGCGCCTGCTGCTCTTCACCTCGGACCTCGACAACCAGTGGAACCGCTTCCCGCTGAGCCCGGCATTCGTGCCCTTCATGGTCGAGACGGCCCGCTACCTCACGGACGGCTCGCGCGCGCGCGTCTCGTGGGTGCTGCCGGCCACGCCGCCGGGGCTTCAACCCACCCCCGGCGTCTTCACGCTGGACACGGCCGGAGCCGGGGTGGAGGGCAACGGCCATCGCGTGGCCGTCAACGTCGATACGAAGGAGTCCAATCCCGCGCCGATCTCGCGGGAAGCCTTCCTCGAGCACGTGCCCCGGGTTCCCCGCAGCGCGACGGGGGATCCGGCGGCCGACGCGCGGAAAGCCGAGGACGAACAACGGCTGTGGCAGCTGGGGTTGCTGGCCATGTTCCTCGCGCTGGCGGGCGAGGGGTTGGTCGGGCGAGGGGCGAACTAATCGCATAGGATAGGCACAAGGTGGACGAGCGTCAGAACGAGCTCGGGGCGGTCCTCGCCGAGGTCAGGCGCCGGTGGACGCGGCGCGTGCGACTTGGCGCCTGGACGGCGGGCGCTGCAGCCGCCACCATGATCTTCGGCGTCGGCCTCTTCACCGTCTGGCTGCTGGCCTCCGAGGGACTGGCACTGGCGGTGGTGTCCCTCCTCGTCACGACGCTGGCCCTGGTCACGCTCGCGGCGGCCGCCTGGCCCATCCGGCGCCCGCCTTCGGACCTCCAGCTCGCGCGCTACATCGAGGAGCAGGCCGGCGGCCTCGACGATGTGGTGGTCACGGCCGTGCAGCACGGGGAGACGGGCACGCCCATCGCCCGCCATCTCGCGGCGGATGCGGCGGCCAGCATCGGCCGTGTCGGTCTGGACCACATCATCAGCGCCGATGCTCTGCGCCGGGTCGCCATGGGGGCCGGCGTGGCCACGCTGGCACTGGCGGGCGGCCTCGCGGTGTTCGCGCCGACCCTGGGCCGCGGCGCGTCCATCGCCGCGGCGTACCTGTTGCCGTCGCGCATCCTCATCGACGTGACGCCCGGAAACGCGAAGGTGCGCGAGGGCCGGCCGGTCACCATCACGGCGCGACTGCACGGCCTGGAGGCGGGCCTGGTGCCCGAGTTGATCTACGAAGGCGGGGACGACCAGCACTCGGTGCGGATGACGTCCAACGCCGATGGCACCTTCTCGACCACCTTCGACCAGGTGACCGCCTCGTTTCCCTATGCCGTCGTGGCGGGCCCCGCGCGATCGGATACCTTCACCCTCGAAGCCATCCGGCCCGCGCGCGTCGCGCGCATCGACGTGCGGTACCGCTACCCGGCAGGCCTGGGGCTCGAGCCGCGGGTTGAAGAGGACGGCGGCGACCTCTACGCGCCGGCGGGCACGACGGTCGAGCTGACGGTGACCGCCGACAAGCCCATCGCGCGGGGCGCGCTGACGCTGGCCGACGGAACCAGCGTCGCCCTGTCGGGGCGGGAGACCGAGCTGACCGGCACGTTGGCCATCCGCGCCGACGGCGCGTACCGCGTGGCGCTCACCGACGTGGACGGGCTCGAGAGCCCCGGTGACACCGAGTACTTCATCCGCATGCTGAACGACCGCCCGCCCGACGTGCGCGTCGTGCGCCCGGGCGGCGACAGGCAGGTGACGCCCCTCGAGGAGGTCGTCATCGAGGCGCGGGCCGAGGACGACTTCGGGCTGTCTGCCCTCGAGATCGTGTTCCAGGCGCCCGGCAGGAAGGACACGGTCGTTCCGCTCGAGACGCGGCGACAGCCGTCGGCGAGTGGCAGCCACATGGTCCACCTCGAGGATCTGGGCGTCGCGCCCGGCGACTTCGTCACCTACTACGCGCGTGCCCGGGACGTGGGGCAGGGGCGGCGCGGCGCCGAGGCGCGCAGCGACATCTTCTTCCTCGAGGTGAAGCCGTTCGAAGAGGAGTTCGTGGTGGCCCAGAGCCAGGCCATGAGCATGCAGGGCGGAGGGTCGCCGCTGCAGGACCTGGCGGAGGCGCAGAAGGAGATCATCGCCGCGACGTGGAAGCTGGACGCGCGCGCCAGGCGCGCGAGGAACGCGGGGTCGGAGGCCGACATCCGCGCGGTCGCGAAGGCGCAGACCGAACTGCGGGCCCGCGCGGCCGAAGCGGCCGCCCAGGTTACCGCGGCCATGGCGGACCCGCGACGCCGGCGGCCGCGGCCGGGCCAGTCGTCCGCGCCGGGCGGTGACGATCCGATGGCCCGTGCCGTCGAGGCCATGGGACGCGCGGCCGGCGAACTGGAGCGGCTGAGGACGGCCGACGCCCTGCCCCACGAAATGGCCGCGCTCGAGCAGCTGCTGAAGGCGGATGCCGATGTGCAGCGGCGGCAGATCTCCCGCCAGCAGCAGGCGGGTGGCGGCGGCAGCAATCGCCCGACGCCCGATCTGTCCACGCTGTTCGATCAGCAGCTGCGCCAGCAGCAGGAGACGAACTACGAGACGCCGGAGAGCGGCGAGACCCGCGAGGAGCAGGTGCCCGAAGACGACCCGCTCGCGCGCGTGCGCGAGCTGGCCCGCCGCCAGGAGGCGCTGCAGCGTGCCCAGCGGGACCTCGCACGCAGCCGCGACCGCCTGTCGGAGGAGGAGGTCAAGCGGCAGCTCGAGCGCCTCACGCGTGAGCAGCAGGAGCTGACCCGGCGCGCGGACGAGCTGTCCAAGCAGATGCAGCAGTCGTCAGGGCAGCGCGACGCCGGGGACGAACAGCAGCGCCAGACACAACAGGCGCAAGGTCAGGCATCGGCGTCTGGCGGCCGCCAGTCGCAGCAGGGCGGCTCGGAGAGCCAGTCGGGCAGCCGGCAGATGCGCGAGATCGCGGAGCAGATGCGCAACGCCGCAAGTGAGCTGCGGCGGCAGGACCCGGACCAGGCGAGCGCGCGCAGCGGACAGGCCGTCGAGCAGCTGCGCAACCTCTCGCGGCAGATGGAGCGTGCGCGGCCCGACGAGCGCCGCCGCGCGATGGGCGATCTCCAGTTCGAGGCGCGCCAGCTGGCCGATGCCGAGCGCCGCCTGGCCGCCGAGGCCGACCGCGCCTCGGCGGGCGGAGACGAGGCGCGGCGCCGCCTGGCGGCGGAGCAGGAACGCCTGGCCGACAGGACGGAGCGGCTGGGTGAGACCGCTCGACAGTTGAGCGATCCGGGCATGGGCACGCCGGGCGACGAGGGCGACAGGGATTCGCAGCAGGCCGCGCGGCAGGTGGCGGACGACCTCGCGCGCGAGCGCCTGGCCGAGCGCATGCGCGCCTCTGCCGAGGCGCTGCGGCAGAAGTCGGGAGCGGGACAGGGGGAGCAGAGCCGGGAGATGGCCCGGGCGCTCGATCGCATTGCCGGCCAGCTGGGTGAAGCGGCGGGCACTGCGGATCGCGAGACCGAGCGGCTCTCCGAGCAGCTGGCCCGGGCCAACGAACTGCGCGACCAGATCGGGGAGCTGCAGCAGACCATAGAAGCGCTGGAGCGCGAGGCCAGGCAGGGCCAGCAGGGCGGGCGCCCGTCCTCCGATGCCGAGGGCCAGCCGGGCGAGGCGAAGCCGGGGGCGACACAGGGGCAGCAGGCATCGCCGGGATCACGCTCGTCCGAGCAGGGGGCGCAAGGGAAGGAGGGCGCCAGCGGCGAGCAAGGCGGCGCCGACGGCGGCCGGGCAGGGCGCCTCGAGCGCCTGCAGCGCGAGGCCACCGACCGGATGCGCGAGGCCCAGCGCCTGGCAGGCGAGCTGCGAGAGCAGAACCCGGACATGCGCAACGCCCCGGCCACCCCCGAGGACTGGTACCCCAGCCTGTCGGCGCCAGGCACCGAGTCGTTCAAGCAGGACTTCGCCCGGTGGGAGACACTCAAGAAGAACCTGCTGCTCGCCCTCGAACGCACCGAGACACGGCTCTCAGGGCAGCTGCGTGAACGGGAGGCGCGGGAACGCCTGAACGCCGGCGGGCACCAGGGGGTTGCCAACGAGTACCGGGAGATGGTCGATCGGTACTACGAGTCGCTGGCCGCTCCGCGGAAGCCCCCGCGCTAGACGAGGTCGTCTCGAATGCGATTTGCCGTCGCGCTCCCTTGGTGGGGCTACGCGCTCGCCTTCGGCCTGGCCGGCGCCCTGGCCTGGGCCGCCTATGCGCGCGCGGCGGTGGCGCTCACCGCGTCGCAACGCGCGCTGCTCACCGGGCTCCGCGCCGCGGCGCTCCTCCTCATCGTCGCGGCGCTGCTCCGCCCCGTGGCCGTGGTGCCGGCGCCCGAGGTTGCGAGCCGCGTTGTCCCGCTGCTCATGGACGTGTCGCGGAGCATGGGCATCACCGACGGGGCCGGGCCGTCAAGAATCGAGCGGGCACGCGAGATCGTCGAGGAGATCAGGAGCAGCCTCGGGCCGGCCTATCGCCTGGACGTGCTCACCTTCGGCGAAGCGCTCTCCCCGGTTGCGGGTGGCGAGCTCGCTGCCACGGCGAGGCGCAGTGACCTGTCGGGTGCGATCGAGGGAGTGGCGGAACGGTACCGCACCGAGCGCCTGGCCGGCATCGTGGTCGTGTCCGACGGCGGGGACACCTCCGGCCGGCCGCCCGACCCCGGCCGGCTTCCGGCCGCGCGCGTCTTCCCGGTCGGCGTCGGCTCGCCCGTGCCGCCACGCGACCGGGAGGTGCTGAACGTGACGGCGGGCGAGCCCGTGCTGCCCGAGGCCTCGATCGATCTCAGTGTCTCGGCCGTCAGCCATGGGTACGGCGTCGAGCCCATCGAGTTGCGGGTCAGTGCCAACGGGCGGCCCGTCGAGGTCCGCCGCGCGAGGCCAACCTCGGACGGCGCGCCCGTGCACGAGCTGTTCACCGTCTCGC
Source organism: Vicinamibacterales bacterium (assembly GCA_050249615.1). Lineage (GTDB taxonomy): Bacteria > Acidobacteriota > Vicinamibacteria > Vicinamibacterales > UBA2999 > VFZN01. The sequence continues at coordinate 30,438 of JBFWQE010000020.1, read as the reverse complement.
CCGCGCCCGACCAGCCGACCGTCTACAGCGTCGAGATCCCCGCGGCGGCGGGCGAAGCCGCGGCCGGGAACAACGCGCGCGCCGTGCTCGTTCCGCCACAGGCGGCGCGGCGGCGCATCCTCATGGTGGAAGGGGCGCCCGGGTTCGAGCACACCTTCCTGAAGCGCGCGCTGGCCGCCGACCGCGGGCTCGACGTCGATTCGGTCGTCCGCAAGGGACAGAACGACGATGGGCGGGACACGTTCTTCGTGCAGGCGGGCGAGAGCCGCGCGGCCGCGCTGTCGTCGGGCTACCCGCAGACGCGCGAGGCGCTGTTCGCATACGACGCCATCGTCTTCGGCAATGTGGAGGCCGACTTCTTCTCGCGTGAGCAGCTGGACATGACCGCGCGCTTCGTGGCCGAGCGCGGCGGCGGGCTGCTGGTGCTGGGCGCCCGGTCGTTCGAGCGCCAGGGCCTGACCGGCACGCCGCTCGAGCCGGTGCTGCCGGTGGATCTCACGGACCGCCGCCCGGCGGCGACGGTGTTGGACGACGGCGAGGGCCGCGTGCTGAACGCGCCATCGCTCACCACCGACGGGCTTCGGCATCCCGCCACCAGGCTCGCCGCCGCGGCCGAGGAGAACCGCCGGCTCTGGCAGTCGCTGCCGCCGCTGGCCTCCGTGGCGCTGGTGGGCGGTGCGCGCCCGGGCGCGCAGGTGCTCGCCGTCACGGCCAGCCCCGGCGGCGAGGGCCACGTCCTTCTGGCGGCGCAACGGTACGGCCAGGGACGCGCGATGGTGTTCTCGGGCGAGGCGTCGTGGCGGTGGCGCATGATGCGGCCCGCGGCCGACATCACCTACGACACGATCTGGCGGCAGATGGTGCGGTGGCTGGCGGCGCCGGCGCCTGGCCCGGTGGCGCTGGCACCCATGGCGGTCACCCTCCCGGGCACGGTCGAAACGGTCAACGTGTTCGTCCGGGATGCGCGGTTCACGGCCGCGGCCGACGCGGACGTGGCGTTGACGGTGACCGCGCCCGACGGACAGGCCCGGACGTGGACGCCCGTGCTGGCCGAACCGCGCGAGGGCCGGTATGCCGTGGCGGCGCGGTTCGACCAGCCCGGGGTCTACCGCCTCGACGTCGAGGCGCGGCGCGGCTCGACTCCCCTCGGCACGGCCTCCCGTTACGTGCTTGTGGGCGGTGTCGACCGGGAGACGAGCGACCCGCGGTTGAACGAGCCGGTCCTCCAGCGCCTGGCGGCGGCGACGGGAGGACGGTATCTCGAGCCGGACGAGGTCGGCGAACTGCCCGGCCTCCTCGGCGATGCCGGGGACGGCCGGCAACCGACCGAAGTGCGCGACTTGTGGCACAACGCGTGGACGCTGATAGGTATCATGGGCCTGTTGGCGGCGGAGTGGATGCTGAGGCGCCGCGTGGGACTGGCGTGAACGCGGACGC
>JBFWQE010000020.1:0-28901 GCA_050249615.1 Vicinamibacterales bacterium | reverse complement strand
CGCAGATGGCAGGCCGCAGATGCGCAGATTGCAGGGGTTGGGAATGAAGGTGCTGCACCATCGCGACAGGTCGATGGCTATGGCACTGGCACGCGCGTTGTGCGCGGCGGTCGTTCTGTGCGCGCCCGTGTCCGGCTGGGCCGAGACGCGCTGGGCCGTCATCGTGTCGGGGGCATCGGGTGGGGAGAAGTACGCGGAACAGATGAAGCAGTGGCGCTCGACGCTGCAGTCCTCGCTGATCGAGCGCTACGGGTTCGAGGCTGCGCGCGTGCGCGTGCTGGTGGACGAATCGGTCTCGGGCGGCACGACGGGGACGGCAGCGAACGTCAAGGCGGTCCTGAGCGAGATCCGCAAGGGCGCGACCGCCGACGACCTCGTGCTGCTGATCCTGCTCGGGCACGGGACCTACGACGGCGATGTCGCGAAGTTCAACCTGGTCGGCCCCGACATGGCCGCCCAGGAGTGGAACACGCTGCTGTCCGGCCTTCCCGGGCGCCTGATCGTGGTCAACACCACGGCTGCGAGCTTCCCGTTCCTGGAGGCGCTGAAGGGCAAGGGCCGCGTGGTGATCACGGCCACCAACTCTGCGGCGCAGAAGTACGCGACGGTGTTTCCCGAGTACCTCGTCAAGGCGATCAGCGAGGCCTCCACCGATCTGGACAAGAACGGGCGCACGTCGATCTTCGAGGTATTCGAGGCGACGAGCCTGGCCGTGAAGCAGCACTACGAGCAGCGCGGGCAGCTCACCACGGAGCGCGCGCTGCTGGACGACGACGGCGACGGGCTGGGGCGTGAGGAAGGCGCCGAGGGGCAGGACGGCGGCATGGCGCGGCTGTGGTATCTCGACGCCGAGCCGGCGGCCGTGGCCGGCAACCCCGAGCTCGCCGCCCTCGTGAAGCGGCAGCGCAGCCTCGAGGCGGAGGCCGAGGAGCTCAAGCGCAGGAAGGGCGACATGCCCGCGGACGAGTGGCAGGCGGAGTACGAGAAGCTGATGCTGGAGCTTGCGAAGGTCTCGCAGGAAATCCGCAAACGCAGCTGAGACGCGGACTTGGGCCGCAGATGGCGCAGATGCCGCAGATGGACAGGGGAATTGCCCAATCACCAGTCATCAATCAGCAATCAATCCACCGAATCCTTCAATCCTCCAATCACCAATCAATCGCCAATCATCAATCGGCAATCACCAATGTCTTAAGGTGCCCACCACTCGACGCGCTCCCGTTCGGGGCGGCGCATGAGGCGCACCAGTACGACCCCGGCGACGAAGCCCATGACGTGGGCCCAGAAGGCCACGCCGCCCGGCAGGCCGCCGTCGGCGGCGGCCGCCAGCGAGCCCAGGCCGCTGAGGAACTGGATGACGAACCACAGGCCCAGGAAGAAGATGGCGGGCACCTCGAACAGCATCAGCGGGAACGGGAACAGCGTGAGCACGCGGGAGTGGGGGTACAGCACGAAGTAGCCGCCCATGACCCCGGCGATGGCGCCGCTGGCGCCCACCATGGGAATCCGCGAGGCGGGATCCATGGCCGCTTGCGACAGCGCCGCGACGATCCCGGTGGCGAAATAGAAGGCGACGAACCGGCCGTGCCCGAGCCGGTCCTCGATGTTGTCGCCGAAGATCCACAGGTAGAGCAGGTTGCCGCCAACGTGGCCGATTCCCGCGTGCACGAACATGGACGAGAACAGCGTGGGAACCGTGAAGTGCGCGGGCGTGAGGCCGAAGGTGAAGATGAAGGCCTCGAGCTCCGCCGCCGGGAGCCCCAGCTGGTACAGGAACACCAGGGCATTCGCGGCGATGAGCAGGAGGGTGACGACCGGCGTGGTCCGCGACGGGATGACGTCCTTGATGGGGATCATGGCGGTTGACGCTAAGATCGTGACATGAAATGTCGGTCCTGCGGCACCGAGATTGCCGCCAATGCCCTGATCTGCTACCGGTGCGGCACGGCGACGGCCGAGCCGCGGATCCCGCCTCCCGCGTCACGCCGCCCCTCTGGTTCCCGATGGCTCGTCCCGGCGCTGGCCGCGGCGGCCGCGGCCCTGGCGGCGGCCGCATATGCGCTCTTCTAGTCGGCTAGAATGAAGACCCACCACCTATGACAGGGGCGCGTCTCGAACTGAACGACGGGCTTGGCCGCCGGGTCATCCCGCTCGACAAGCCGCAGCTGACCATCGGGCGCCGGACGGAGAACGACGTGCGGCTGACCGGCAGCGACGTGTCGCGCGACCACGCGGAGATCGTCCGGGTCGACGGCGAGTACATGCTCCGCGATCGCGGGTCCCGCTACGGCACGTTCGTCAACGACACGCAGGTCACCGAGCACAAGCTGGCCAGCGGCGACCGGATCCAGTTCGGCCGCGCGGCCGGCACCGACGTGGTCTTCCTCGTGGGCGAGCCCGTCAGCTCCAGCGAGCGCACACCGGTCACGGCGGTCAGCGACCTGCGCCAGCTCGCGGCGTTGCTCGAGGGCCTGCGGGCGCTGGGCTCGGGTCGCGTGCTGGACGAGGTGCTGGCACTGGTGCTGGACGCCGCCATCGAGGTCACCGGCGCCGAGCGGGGATTCATCATGCTGGCCGGCGACACCGGCCTGGACATGAAGCTGGCGCGGGCGCGTGGCCGCATCACGCTGCCCGGCACGCGGTTCGACACCAGCCGGAAGATCCCCGAGGAGGTCTACGAGACCGGGCAGATCAAGATCGTCGCCGACCTCCTCGACGGCGACCTTGCCAATGTGCACATGGGCACGGTGGCGCTCGGCATCCGCCACGTGGCGTGCGCGCCGCTGCGCCTGGTGCGCTACCTCGACAAGGCCGACCTGCCCAGCGAAACCCGCTCGATCGGCGTGCTCTACCTGGACTCGCGCGAGAAGGGGAGCCTGCTGGCGCCGCACACCCGGACGGCGCTCGACACGCTGGCCACCGAAGCGGGTGTGGCCATCGAGAACGCCCGCCTCTACCGCGAGACGCTCGAGAAGGCGCGGATCGAGCACGAGCTCAGGATCGCCGCCGAGATCCAGCGCGCGCTGCTGCCCGAAGGGTCGCACAACGGGCACTTCTACGAGGCCAGCGGCACCTCGGTGCAGGCCCGGACCATCGGGGGCGACTTCTACGACCTGCTCGAGATGAGCGACGGCAAGTTCGCCTTCCTCGTCGGCGACGTCGCGGGCAAGGGCCCGGCGGCGGCCCTGCTGACCTCCAAGATCATGGGCATCTTCTCGGCCTTCGCGGCGGCCGGCACCGACCCGGCCGAGACCATGTCCCAGATGAACCGCGTGCTGACGCGCCGGGCCATCGACGCGCGGTACGCCACCGCCATCTACAGCCAGCTCTCCCCCGCGGGCGAACTGATGTTCTGCAGCGCGGGCCACAACCCGGCGCTGGTGCTGGGCGAGGACGGGCTGCGCCGGCTGGAGGCCGACGGGATGCCCGTGGGCCTGTTCGACTTCGCGACCTACACGTCGAGCCGACTGGCCCTGAAGCCCGGGGACACGCTCGTGATGTACAGCGACGGCGTGACCGAGGCGCAGAGCGTGGATGGCAGCGAGTTCGGCGAAGCGCGTCTCATCGAGGTGCTGAAGGCGCACCACGGCCGGCCCGCCGCCGAGGTGCTGGCGCACATCGTGGAGGCGGTGCAGGCCTTTGCCCGCGGTGCGGAGCAGTTCGACGATGTCACGGCGCTCGTCGTCAGGTACAAGGGTGCGGCACCCGCGGGCGGCGCATGAGGCGATGGGCGCCGTGGGTCGCCGCGTTGGTGGTCTGGAATCTCTCGTTCGACTACCAGCTCCGGCGGGCCGGGGACGCGTTCGTGGCCGAGCAGCTGCACCGCTGGCGGCAGGGCGCGCCCGTGGAGCTCATCCGTGATGCCTTCAGGCCGCACGTGCGGCGGGCCGCGGCCCTGTCCACGGGCATCGCGGCGGCCGTGCTCGCCGCAAGCCTGTACGCCGCCCGGCGCCGTGTGCCGTCCGCGCATCGAGAGTAGGCTGGTCCAGGCGCGCTCATGATCGACTCGCTCATCTTCGACTGGAACCGCATCGGGGCACCGCAGCGGCCGCCCGTCGTCATCCTCAACGACGAGACCCTGCGCGACGGGCTGCAGTCGCCCTCCGTGCGATCGCCGGGCATCGACCAGAAGATCCGCATCCTGCACCTCATCGACGCGCTCGGGATCGGATCGGCCGACATCGGCCTGCCCGGCGCCGGCCCGCAGGTGGTGGCCGACGTGGAGCGCCTGGTGCGCGAGATCGCCGACGCGCGGCTCTCGGTGAAGCCCAACTGCGCGGCCCGGACGCACGTGAACGACATCCGCCCCATCGTGGAGATCGCGCAGCGCACCGGGATGCCCCTCGAGTGCTGCGCCTTCATCGGGTCGTCGCCCATCCGCCAGTTCACCGAGGGGTGGACGCTCGACTGGCTGCTCCGGAGCACGGAGGAGGCCGTCACGTTTGCCGTGAAGGAGGGCCTCGAGGTGATGTACGTCACCGAGGACACCACGCGCGCGAACCCCGAGACGCTGCGGGCGATCTACGGCTGCGCGATTCGCGCCGGGGCGAAGCGCATCTGCGTGGCCGACACCGTCGGGCACGCCACGCCGGTGGGCGCCTCGGCGGTCGTCCGCTTCGCCGCGCAGGTCATCAAGGACGCCGGTGCGGACGTCGGGATCGACTGGCACGGGCACCGCGATCGCGACCTCGCGGTCATCAACAGCATCGCCGCGCTCGAGGCCGGCGCCAGCCGCGTGCACGGCGCCGCGCTGGGCATCGGCGAGCGCGTGGGCAACACGCCGATGGACCTGCTGCTGGTGAACCTCGTGCTGATGGGCTACATCGAGCGCGACCTCCAGCACCTGGAGGAGTATTGCCAGGCCGTGTCGGAAGCCTGCGGCGTGCCGATCCCCGACAACTACCCGGTGATTGGCCGCGACGCCTTCCGCACGGCCACGGGCGTGCACGCCGCCGCCATGGTGAAGGCCTGGAAGAAGGGCGACCGCGAGCTCATGGACTCGGTGTACTCGGGCATCCCGGCCAGCCTCGTCGGGCGCGAGCAGGAGATCGAGGTGGGCCCGATGTCGGGGAAGTCGAACGTCACCTACTGGCTGGAGAAGCGCGGCATCCCCGCCTCCGACCAGGTGGTGGACCGCGTCTTCCAGCGCGCCAAGTCCTCGCCCCGCGTCCTCACCGAGGCGGAGATCCTCGCCGAAGTCTACCGGTAGTTCGTGCCGTCGTTCGCGCCTTCGTGTTCCCGTGACAGCCTACTTCGCCTTCAGCAGCCGCGCTTCGATCTCCGGCAGGGCGGCGAGGACGACGTCGCCGACGACCTGGAGGCTGCGGGCGCTCACCTTGTCCAGCGTGTCGCCTGCCTGGTGCCAGTCGGCGTAGTCCAGATCGATCAGGTCCACCGCGGGGACACCGGCCCGCAGGAAGGGGATGTGGTCGTCCTCCACCGGGAAGGGCTCGTCCAGGAAGTGCACGCCGTGGCCGAGGCGCTTCGCCGTGGCCCAGATGATGTCGGTGAGCCAGGGGGTGGAGTTGGTGTCGCGGCGCAGGTTGAGGCCCCGGTCCCCGATCATGTCCAGCAGGACGAGCGCCCTCAGCGAGGCCAGCGTGCCGGCGGACCGCGCCGCCGTGACGTAGTGGCGGCTGCCGTAGGTGTGGTTCGGGTCGCGCCACTCGCCCCATGCCTCTTCGCCATCGAAGAAGAGGAACTCGATGGTGAAGCGGGGCTTCGGCCGGGCCTTCAGCACGCGGGCCAGTTCGAGGAGCGCGCCCGTGCTCGAGCCGCCGTCGTTGGCGCCGACGAAGCGGAACTCGTCGATCGGCTTGGTGTCGAAGTGGCTGGCGATGGCGATGCGCTCGGTTCGCTCGCCGGGCAGGGTGGCGATGACATTGGCCATCTTCACGCGCCCGACGGGCGTGGAGGCCTCGAACGGCTGCTCGACGGCCTTGTAGCCCGACTGGGCGAGCGTGCGGACGATGTACTCGCGGAGCTTGACGTTGGCCGGCGAGCCTGCGGGCCTGGGGCCCAGCGCCACCTGGTCGCGGACGTGGGTGTAGGCCCGGGTGCTGTCGAATCCCGCTGGCGCCTGCGCCGCGAGGCAGGCACCGGCGGCGAGCAGGGCGAGGAGGGGAAGTGATGATCGGTGGCCTGTCAGCCCGAAACCCATCCGGCTCCTCCCCGCCCGTGCCTACTTCCGGCCGTCCATCGCCACGTAATCGCGCGGCGCCGCCCCGGTGTAGATCTGCCGCGGGCGGAAGATCTTCTGCTCGCTGTCGAGCAGCATTTCCTCCCACTGCGCCACCCAGCCGACCGTCCGGGCGATGGCGAAGAGCACCGCGAACATGTCCACCGGGAAGCCCATCGCCTGGTAGATGAGCCCGGAGTAGAAGTCGACGTTGGGGTAGAGCTTGCGGCTGATGAAGTAATCGTCCTCGAGGGCGATGCGCTCCAGCTCGAGGGCGATGTCGAGCAGGGGGTTCTTCCCCGTGACCTCGAACACCTCGTAGGCCGTGCGCTTGATGATCTTCGCCCGCGGGTCGTACGACTTGTAGACCCGGTGCCCGAAGCCCATCAGGCGGCCCTCGCCGGCCTTCACGCGCTTGATGAAGGCCGGGATGTTGGCGACCGAGCCGATCTCCTTCAGCATCCGGAGCACGGCCTCGTTGGCGCCGCCGTGGAGCGGACCGTAGAGCGCGGCGGCCGCGCCGGCCAGCGCGGAGTACGGATCCACGTGCGAGCTGCCGATGCCGCGCATCGTGCTGGTGGAGCAGTTCTGCTCGTGGTCGGCGTGCAGGATGAACAGCACGTCCAGGGCCCGCGCCAGCGCCGGGTTCGGCTGGTACTTCATCTCGGTCATCTTGAACAGCATGTTCAGGAAGTTGCCGGTGAAGCTGAGGTCGTTGTCGGGGTAGACGTAGGGGCGCCCGATGCTGTGGCGGTAGGCGTAGGCCGCAATCGTCGGCGTCTTCGCGATGAGCCGCAGGATCTGGAGCTTGCGCCGATCGGTGTCGAAGATGAGCTTGCCGTCCGAGTAGAACGTGGACATCGCCGCCACGGTGCTCACGAAGACGCCCATGGGATGGGCGTCGTAGGTGAAGCCCTCCATGAACTTCTTGATGTTCTCGTGCACCATCGTGTGCATCGTGATCTGGTGCGTCCAGGCCTTCAGCTGATCGGCCGTGGGCAGGTCGCCGTTCAGGATGAGGTAAGCCGTCTCCAGGTACGTGCTGTGCTCGGCGAGCTGCTCGATGGGGTACCCCCGGTAGAGCAGCACCCCCTTGTCGCCGTCGATGTAGGTGATGCTGCTCCGGCAGGCCGCCGTGTTCATGAAGGCCGGGTCGTAGGTCAGCAGCCCCTGGTCATCGGGCGCGTCGGTCTTGAGCTTCTTGAGATCGGTGGCCTTGATCGCGCCATCGGTGATGGCGACCTCGTAGGTCTTGCCGGTCCGGTTGTCGGTGATCGTCAGCGTGTCAGCCATGGCGTGGGATAACCGCCCTATTGTAGACCAGCCCCCGGGGCGCGACACGCATTTGTACGGATGGATCCATCTGTTCCGAAGATGGACGCGATGCCTGGCAGGGGATCAGCCGCGGCCGCCGGGGCCGTGGGCCTCCAGCGGCTGGTGGCGCACGTCGCGCGCCGACACCATGAAGATGACGTCCTCGGCAATGTTCGTCGCGTGGTCGCCGATGCGCTCGAGGTGGCGGGAGATGAGGAGCAGGTCCAGCGCCGGCTCGATGGTGGAGGGATCCTGCAGCATGTACGTGAGCAGCTCCCGGAAGATCTGCGTCTTCAGCGCATCCAGCTCATCGTCTTTCAGGAGCACCGCCTCCGCCAGGGCGAGGTCGCGCCGCACGAACGCGTCCAGCGCGTCGCGGAGCATCACCTGGGCGATGGCCCCCATGCGCGGGATGTCGATGAGCGGCTTGACCGGCGGGTGCTGCAGGTAGCGCTTGCCGGCTTCGGCGACGTTCACGGCCAGGTCGCCGACGCGCTCGAGGTCGGTGTTGATCTTCACCGCCGCCACGATGGCCCGCAGGTCGGCCGCCATCGGCTGGTGGAGGGCCAGCAGCTTGAAGCAGCGGTCGTCGACCTCGATGTGGAGGTCGTTGATGGGCTCGTCGCCCGCCAGGACGGCCTGGATGGCCTCGTGATCACGGTCCACCACGCCCTGGACGGCCACGCGCGTGCGCTCCTCGGCCAGCCCGCCCATGGCGAGCAGGCGCTGCTTCAGCGTCTCGAGCTCTTCCTGGAAGTGACGAACGACCCGTTCCATGCGCTTCTGCCTTCTGCCTCTTGTCTTCGGCCTTCTACCCGCACCGGCCCGTCACGTAATCTTCCGTCAGCTTCTCGGCCGGCGCGGTGAAGATGCGATCCGTCCGGTCGTACTCCACCAGCCGCCCCAGCCAGAAGAACGCCGTGTGGTCCGACACGCGCGCCGCCTGCTGCATGTTATGGGTGACGATGACGATGGTGTAGGTCTTCTTCAGGTCGTAGATGAGCTCCTCGATGCGCTGCGTGGCGATGGGATCCAGCGCCGAGGCCGGCTCGTCCATCAGCAGGATCTCGGGGCGGATGGCCAGCGCCCGCGCGATGCAGAGGCGCTGCTGCTGCCCGCCGGAGAGCGCCAGTGCCGATTCGTGCAGCCGGTCCTTCACCTCGTCGAAGATGGCGGCCTGGCGGAGGCTCTCCTCGACGCGATCGTTCAGCTCGGCCTTGCTGCGCGCCATGTTGTTGATGCGCAGGCCGTAGGCCACGTTCTCGAAGATGGACTTCGGGAACGGGTTCGACTTCTGGAACACCATCCCCACGCGGCGCCGCAGCTCGACGACGTCCACGCCCGGCGCGTAGATGTCCTGGCCGTCGATGAGGACGGTCCCCTCGACGCGCGTGCCCGGGATGATGTCGTTCATCCGGTTGAGCGATCGCAGGAACGTGCTCTTGCCGCAGCCCGACGGCCCGATGAAGGCCGTCACGAGGTTGGCCCGGATCTGGATGGAGATGCCGTCCAGGGCGCGCTTGGCGCCGTAGTAGAAGTTCATCCGGTCCACGTCGATCTTGACCGGGGCGCTCACCGCGGTGGCGGCCGTGCCGGGCCGGGCCGCAAGGCCCGAGAGGCTGCGAACGGAAGGGGTGGCGACGCTCATGTTCGGCCCTGGCGCTGGAATCGGTCCCGCAAGAATACCGCGATCAGGTTCATGAGGAGCAGCAGCGCCATCAGCACCAGGATGCCGGCCGCCGCGTTCTGCTTGAACGCCGCCTGGGGACGCGAGACCCAGTTGAAGATCTGGATGGGCAGCACCGTGAACGGCGACCAGATGCCGTCCGGCGCGAAGGGGATGTAGGTGAGCGCCCCGATGGTGATGAGCGGGGCGGTCTCGCCGATGGCGCGCGAGAGCGACAGGATGAGGCCGGTCAGGATGCCGGGCAGGGCCATCGGCAGCACCTGGTACCAGATGGTCTGCCACTTCGTGGCCCCCAGCGCGTAGGAGCCCTCGCGGATGGACCCGGGGACGGTGCGCAGGGCCTCGCGCGTGGAGAGAATCACCACGGGCAGGGCCAGCAGGGCCAGGGTGCAGGCACCGGCCAGCACGCTCCGGCCCATCCCCATCACGCGCACGAAGACGCCCAGGCCCAGCAGGCCATAGATGATGGAGGGCACTGCCGCGAGATTGGCGATGTTGATCTCGATGAAGCGCGCCGCGCGGCTCCTCGTGCCGTACTCCTCGAGGTAGACGGCCGCCGCGACACCGAGCGGCAGCGCGAGCGCGGCGGTCAGCACGATGACCCAGATGCTGCCGGCCAGGGCATGGTAGATGCCGGCGTCCTCGGGCCGCCGCGAGGCCATGCTCGTGAGGAACTGCCAGTTGAGCCGGCCGATGCCCCCGGACACGATGTCGTAGACGAGCGCGGCCAGCGCCGCCAGGGCCAGCAGCAGCGCGCCGAGCGCGGCCGTGCGGAACGCGACATCGGCGCGGTGCTTCACGAGTACACCTCGCGGAACCGCTCGCGCAGCCAGGTGCTGACGAGGTTGAGCCCGAAGGTCATGAGGAAGAGCAGCATGCCCACGGCGAAGATGGTGCGGTACTCGAGCGTCCCCTGCGGCGTGTCGCCCAGGCTCACCTGGACGATGTAGGCGGTCATCGTCTCGAGGGGCACGAACGGGTTGGCGGTCAGCCGCGGCTGCTGCCCGGCCGCGATGGCCACGATCATCGTCTCGCCCACGGCGCGGGACACCGCCAGGATGAAGGCGGCCGTGATGCCCGAGAAGGCGGCCGGCACCACCACCTGCAGCGCCGTCTGCATCCGTGTCGCGCCGAGCGCATACGCCCCTTCGCGCAGGCCGCGCGGCACGGCGCGCATCGCGTCCTCGGAGAGCGACGAGACGAGGGGCAGGATCATGATGCCCATCACGATGCCCGGGCTGAGCGCGTTGAAGCCCGACATCTGCGGGAACACGCGCTGCAGCAGCGGCGTGACGAACATCAAGGCAAAATACCCGTAGACCACGGTGGGCACCCCCGCCAGCACCTCGAGCACCGGCTTCACGATGCGGCGCACCCCGTCAGGCGCGTACTCGCTCAGGTAGATGGCCGAGAGCAGGCCCATGGGCAGCGCCACGACCATCGCGATGGCGGACACCAGCAGCGTCCCGGCCACCAGGGGCAATACGCCGAATCGAGGCGTGGCGAAGAGCGGGGTCCACTCGGTGCCGGTCAGGAACTCCGCCACGGGCACCTCGCGCAGGAACTCGAAGGTCTCCACGGCCAGCACCAGGATGATGCCCGCGGTGGTGAGCACCGAGAGCGCCGCGCAGAGGAACAGCGCGCGCTCGATGATCCATTCGAGCCTGCGTGTGGGCATCGGTCTACTGCGCGCGTTCCTTCGCCAGCAGCTGCTCGATGGTCACGCCGACCGTGTTCTCGGCGCCCGCGAACAGCGACCCGGTGACACGCTTCGCGAAGCGCTCGCCGACCAGCTCGTAGGCGGCCGGTCCCAGTCCCACGTAGCTCACCTCGCGAACCAGCGTGTCGGCCTCGGCCAGGTAGAACTCGACGAACTTCTGCACCTCGGGCCGCGCGGCCGCTCTCGTCGAGACGTAGATGAAGACGGGCCGCGAGAGCGGCTGGTAGCTGCCGGTCCGGATGCTCTCCGCGCTCGGCAGCAGCGGGCCGGCGCCGTTCTCGGCGTTCCCATCGTCCACGGGCACGAGCTTCAGCTTGTCCTGGTTCTCCTCGTAGTAGGCGAAGGGCAGGAAGCCGAGCGCCAGCTCGTCGCTGCTCACGCCCTGCACCAGCACGTTGTCGTCCTCGCTGGAGGTGAAGTCGCCGCGGCTCGCCTTGGCCTTGCCGGTGACGGCCTCGGTGAAGTAGTCGTAGGTGCCCGAATCGACGCCAGCGCCGAACAGATGAATCTCGCGGTCGGGCCACCCGGGTCGCACCTGGCTCCACCGCGTCACCTTGCCCTGCGCCTCGGGCGCCCAGAGGGTCTTGAGCTCCGCGACCGTGATGTCGGCAATCCACGACGCCTTGGGGTTCACCACGATGGCGATGCCGTCGTAGGCCACCGGCAGCTCGACGTACTCGACGCCGGCCTTGCCGCAGGCCGCAATCTCGCTGGCCGAGATGGGGCGCGACGCGTTGCTGATATCCGTTTCCGCGCGGCAGAACTTCTGGAACCCGCCGCCCGTGCCGGAGATGCCGACGGTGACCCGGGTGCCCGGGTTCGCGCGCTGGAACTCCTCGGCCACCGCCTCGCTGATGGGGAAGACCGTGCTCGACCCGTCGAGCGTGACGATCGCAGGGGCCGCCGCGGACTGGCCGGGCTGGCCGGAGCCGCCGCCGCAGGCGGTGGTGACGACGGCGGCCACCGCCAGGAGAGCGAGATGAGGCAGGGATGACAAAGCCATGACATCAGCGTATGTGATGGCGGTTTCGCCGCAGTTTCTGCCGTGTTAAATCGGCGTTACGCCGCCGGCCGCACGCCGGCGCGGCCGGGCGCTCAGGGCCCTGCGGGCCGGCGGCCGCGTCTGCCTCTCGCCGGGCGGGGCATCGCGCTGCACCTTGGTGAGCGAGATGGGCCGTCCCAGCTCCTTTTCGAGCACCGCCAGTTGCCGCGTGCTCGCCCACATCTCCAGCTCGGCGTCGCCGGTCGCCTCGGCCTGCATCCGGAGGTCGGCGCCGCGATCGCGGATGGTGAGGCCTGCCACGACCCCGTGACGCGAGCGGTCCAGCGTCTCGGCCAGCCGGAGGATGGCCGCCAGCACGCGCACCGTCCTGCGGAGCTCCGGCGACAGCTCGGCGTAGCCCTCATGGCTCTTCTTCGGCGTTCCTCGGCGATGGTAGCGGGCCACCAGGGCGATGATCTCGATCTCCGCCGGCTCGAAGCCGCGCAGGTCGCCGTTCTTGATGAGGTAGTAGGAATGGCGGTGATGGCGCTCGTAGCTGATGTGGTTCCCCACGTCGTGCAGCAGCGCCGCGTACTCGAGCCACTCCTGCTCCCGATCCCCGAGGCCGTGCAGGTGCCGCGTCTGGTCGAAGACGAGGTGCGACAGGCGGGCGACCTGCCGGGCGTGGTCGGCCTCCCACTGGCAGCGGTCCGCCAGCTCGATGGCCGAGCGGCGCCGCACGTCCGGGTAGCGGTCCACGCGCGCGATCTCCCGGCGGTGGCGGTGGATGTAGTCGAGGACCAGGCCTTCCCGGAGCGCAAGGTCGCAGAGCGTGATTTCGGAGGCGCCCAGCTTGCCGAGCAGTGCGTCCAGCAGCACCGCGCCCGCCACCACGAGATCCGCGCGGCGTGGATCCAGGCCGGGCAGCGCCAGCCGCTCGTCGATCGTGAGGTCGGTGACGCTGCGTCGCAGCCGGCGCAGGCTCTTGGCGCTGACGCGCAGGTTCCGCACCTCCTCGGGGACGGGGCCCCCGTCGAGCGCGGTGGCCACCGCGCCCAGGGAGAGGATGGTGCCCGACGTGCCGATGACGCGGTCGAACCCTTCCTTGACGACGTGCCCCATGTAGCGATCCACCTGCTCGCCGATGAACCTGGCCATCTTGCGCTCGTCGCGCCGGGAGATGGGGTCGGAGTTCACGAAGCGCTCGGTGAGCCGGATCACGCCCATCTTGAAGCTCCGCGCGAACTTCGCCTCGCGCCCGCTGCCGAGCGTGATCTCGACGCTCCCGCCGCCGATGTCGATGACGACGGCGGCCTTCTGCGTGTCCACGCCGTAGACGGCCGCCATGTGAATGAGGCGCGCCTCCTCGGTGCCCGTGATGATCCGCGGCCGGATGCCGGTCTTCTGCTCGATGTCGGCGAGGAAGGCGCCGCCGTTCTCGGCCTCGCGGGTGGCGCTGGTGGCGGCGGCCAGGATCTCGTCCACCTGGTGCGAGTGGGCGATGCGCTCGAACTTCGACAGGGCCTGCAGCGCCGCGCTCTGTGCCGCGCGCGTCAGCTTGCGGCCGTCGAGCCCGCCGGCGCCCAGGCGGACCATTTCCTTCTCGCGATCGATGACCTCGAACGAGAAGTCGGGGCGCACGCGCACGACGATCATGTGGACCGAGTTGGTGCCGATGTCGATGGCGGCCAGGCGCATGGGGGCTCGGGTGGGGCCGGTATAATGACGGCCTCGGAATCCTAGCATGCAGCGCCTACCGCTTCCGGTCCGGCTGATGCGACAGCGGCTGCTCGCGCTGCTGGACGCCATGCCGGCCGCGGCGTCGGGCGACGTCACGTCGGTGCACCGCGCGCGGGTGGCGTCGCGTCGCCTGCGCGAGGTGCTGCCCGTGCTGGCCGAGGCCGCCGGCTCCGACGCCCTCGATCGCGCCGGCAGGCAGGTGCGCCGGATCACGCGCGCCCTGGGCCCCATCCGCGAGCTCGACGTGGCGCTGGGGCACCTGGACGAGGCCGGGGCGCGTGCCGGCGTCTCCGCGCGCGCGCTGGGCAAGGTGCGGCGCCACCTGGCCGAGGAGCGGGCCATTCACCGGCGCGCCATGCTCGACGTGATCACGCCCACCGCTCTCGAGAAGCTCAGGGCCAGGCTGCACGAGTCGCCTTCGCGTTCCCCGGCCAGGGAGCCGGATGCCGAGATCCGCAGCGCGCGGCGGCGCGCCGCCCGGCGCGCCGCGGCGCTGAGGGTCGCCGTGCGGCGGGCGGGAAGCCTCTACTCGTCCGAGCGCCTGCACGAGACGCGCATCGCCGCGAAGAAGCTCCGCTACGCGCTCGAGGTCGAACGCGAGCTGATGCACTCGAGAGCGACCGGCCGGATCAACCGGCTGAAGCGTGTCCAGGACCAGCTCGGCAACATCCACGACTTCGAGATCCTGATCGGTCGCGTCCGCGAGGTGCAGGCCGCCCTGGCGTCGTCCGATCGCACCACGGCCACCGACCTGGACGCCCTGGTGCGCGTGCTCGAGGAGGAATGCCGGGAGGGGCATGCCGCATTCCTCAAGGAGCGCGCCGCCATCACGGAGCTGTGCCGACTGGTCATCGAGGCCGCGCGCGACAACCGCCCCACGTTCACCGCATAACCATGGCCGCCATCATCGAGCTCTATCTCGTTCGTCATGCCATCGCCGCCGAGCGCGGTCCGAAGTACCCGGACGACCGCCTGCGCCCGCTCACGCCGGAAGGCGCCAGGCGGTTCAAGGAAGGCGTGCGCGGCCTCGTCGCGCTTGGCGTGGAGCTCGACCTCATCCTCACGAGCCCGCTCACCCGCGCGGAGGAAACCGCCGCGCTGCTCTCGGCCGGATTCAAGAAGCGCGTGCCGGTCGACGTGCTCGACGCGCTGGCACCGGGCGGCAAGTTCGGCGCGGTGGCCGAAGCCGTCGGGCGCCACGCGAAGCGGTCCAGGCGCATGGCCCTCGTCGGCCACGAGCCCGACATGGGCGAGCTGGCCGCGCGATTCCTCGGGGCGCGCGGGCACGTCGAGTTCCGCAAGGGGGCCGTCTGCGCCATCGACGTGGACGGCGCGATGCCGGCCGGGCCCGGTACGCTGCGCTGGCTGTTGCCGCCGCGCGTGCTCCGTCGCCTGGCGCCGTGATGCGCGCCCTCGTTGTCATCAACCCCGTGTCGGGGCCGGCCCGCGCCCGCCAGGCCAACGCCGGCGCGCTGGCCCGGCACGTCCTGGAGCGCCACGGCTTCGAGGTGGAGGTCGTCGTGACGACCGGGCGCGGGCACGCGCGACGGGTGTCGGAGCAGGCGCGCGCCTCCGGCGCTGGCCTCGTGGTGGCGTGGGGCGGCGATGGCACCATCAACGAGGTCGCCAGCGCGCTGGCATCGTCGGACCTCCTCCTTGGCATCGTGCCTGGCGGCTCCGGGAACGGGCTCGCGCGCGACCTGGGCCTGCCGCTCGATCCCGTGCGTGCGCTGGAGGTCGTCGCCGCCGGCCGCGCCCGGCGAATCGACGCGGGTCGCCTCGACGACGCCCTGTTCTTCAACGTGGCGGGCATCGGGCTCGACGCCGAGATCGCCAGGCGACTGGCCTCACCGCACGCGCGTCGGGGCCTCCCGGGCTACGTGCAGGCGACGTTTGCGGAGCTGCCCGGCTACCGGGCGCGCACCTATGCGATCGAGGCGGACGGAACGCGCACCGAACGGCGGGCGCTCTTCATCGCGGTGGCCAACTCGCGCCAGTACGGCAACGGCGCGCAGATCGCCCCCGCCGCGCGCCTCGATGACGGCAAGCTCGATCTCGTCGTTGTCGAGGAGCAACCGGCGTGGCGGGTGCTCGCGCAGGTGCCGGCGTTCTTCCGCGGCACGCTGGCGTCCCGCCCCGGGCTGCACATGGCGCAGGTGGCCGAGGGCCTCATCCGGGCCGAGGGCCGGATCGGCTTTCACGTGGACGGCGAGCCGGGTGCCGGCGAAGGGACGCTGCGCATCGGGATCCTCCCGTCCGCCCTTCGGGTCGTGGTGCCGTAACCCCATTAAACCATTGACCTTCTGGCATTTGCCAGCGTTTGTTACACCGAATTTACCGAGCCGGTGCCCCGGGGTACGGCACGATCGCATCGGGACCATATGCGCGCTTTCACCAAGCACCTTTGGAACGACGGCCACACGCGGCGCTACACCATTGCCATGACCGACGGCGGGTGGGAAGTGCTGGAGGAGGAGGACAGCCGGGTGGTCCGGCGCGTCGAGTACCAGGACTGGCACCGCGTCGAGCGCGCGCGGCGCATCATCACGATCCACGCCGACCAGCTGCAGGATGCGGGCTGGCGGATCGAGGAACCGCCGGTTGCCGCAGGGGCTGGCCGCCCGGGTCACTCGATGAACCGGTAGCCCAGGCCCACCACGGTTTCGATCTGCCTGCCCGCCTCGCCCAGCTTGCCGCGCAGGCGTCCCACGTGCACGTCCACGGACCGCGTCTCGATGAGGCGGTCGTAACCCCAGACGCGCTCCAGCAGCCGATCGCGCGAGAGCACGCGGTTGCGGTTCTCGACGAGGTACTTCAGCAGCTCGAACTCGCGTCGCGTGAGCCGGACCGGCTCGCCATCCACCGCGATGGCCACTGCATCGAAGTCGGCGACGAGGTGCCGCCCCCGGTAGACGGCCGGCGCTGGCGGCGCCTCGTCGCCCCTGCCGCGGCGCAGCACGGCCCTGACGCGGGCCGACAGTTCGCGCAGGCTGAAGGGCTTGGTGACATAGTCGTCCGCGCCGGCGTCGAGCCCGGTGACGCGGTCACCCTCGCTGGTCCGCGCCGTCAGCATGATGATGGGGACGCGCGCCGTGCCCGGGCGGGAGCGGAGCAGCCGGCAGACCTCGAGGCCCCCCATGACCGGAAGGTTCAGGTCCAGGATGATCAGGTCCGGCGGGTCGGCGGTGGCGGCCTTCAGCGCCTCGTCGCCGCTCGTCGCGACATCCACGGCCACGTCCCCGCCGCGCTCGAGCGTGTGGCGGATGAGCCCGGCGATGTCCCCCTCGTCCTCGACGACGAGCACCCGCGTCCGGGCCTGGGCGCGCCCGGCCAGCGAGCGTGTCGTCGCCGCGCCATCGGCGCGCTCCATCCTGGTCGGCAGCATCCGTCGTTCCTCCGCGGGCATATCCCTTTGACCACGGTAACGACGCGAGGTTTCCGCGCGGTGACGGGGGTGTTAATTGTGGGTTACACCGGTGGGTGGGAGTGCCCATTGATGATTGCCGATTGGTGATTGGGCGATTCATCGGGCGATTGGCGATTGGGGCATTGGACATTTGGATTGGGGCATTGGGGCATTGGGCATTGTTGAATCCGGCGCGACGGTGGCGAATCGCTCCCGCCACGAATCGCTCAATCGCTCAATCCCTCAATCGCTCAATCAATTCAATGCCCCAATGCCCAAATCACCCAATCATCAGTGAATCACTCAATCATCAATCATCAATCACTCAATGGTTGCCCCGGCAGGCACGACACCTCCCTTGGGGACGATGACGATGCCGTCACGGATGTACCAGCCGTCGCCGTCGACGTGGGTGAGGCCGGCGGCGTTGACCAGCCGCGCCCCGTCGCCGATGCGGGCGTTCTTGTCCACGATGACGCGGTCGAGGACCACGTCGCGGCCGATGCCCATGGGCACGGCGTGGTGCTCGGGCGCGCGCTCGGGCTCCTGCTCGTAGTGGTCGGCGCCGAGGAGCACCGAGCGGCGAATCTCGCTTCCGGCGCCGATCGACATGCGAATTCCCACCACCGAGTCGGCGATGGTCGCGTGCTCGGCATAGCAGCCTTCGGCGACCAGGGTGTTGTCGAGCCGGCAGTCCACGAGCTTCGAGGGCGGCAGGAAGCGGGCGTGCGTGTAGATGGGCCGTGAAGGGTCGTAGAAGCTGAACGGCGCGTCGCGGCGCGTGAGCATGATGTTCGCGTCGTAGAAGCTCGGGATGGTGCCCACGTCGGCCCAGTAGCCGCGGTGGGGGAACGCCCGGACCCGGTACCGGGCGAGGGCCGCCGGGATGAGCTCGCGGCCGAAGTCGTGGCCGGCCTCCTGCGCGAGCAACTCGAGCATCACCTCGCGGGAGAAGAGATAGATGCCCATCGAGGCGATGTAGGGCCGCGCCTCATCCGGCTGCATGAAGCCCGAGCCGGCGGCGAGGCTGGGGCCGATCTGCCTCAGCCGGTCGGGGTTGGGCTTCTCCTCGAAGCTGGCGATGGCGCCCTGGCGGTCGAAGGTGAAGATGCCCATCCCGGTGGCCTCGGCCGCGTCCACGGGCATGACGGCGATGGTGACCTCGGCGCCGCGATCGAGGTGCGCCTCGAGCATTTCGGCGTAGTCCATGCGGTAGAGATGGTCGCCGGCCAGGATGAGGTAGTAGTCGGCCTCGTGCTCGATGAAGTGGCGCTGCGCCTTCCGCACCGCGTCGGCCGTGCCCTGGAACCACGCGGTGGACGTGGGCGTCTGCTCGGCCGCGAGGATCTCGACGAACCCGCGCGAGAAATGATCCATGCGGTAGGCACTGCTGACGTGCCGGTTGAGCGAGGCCGAGTTGAACTGCGTCAGCACGAAGATGCGGCGCAGGTCGGCGTGCAGGCAGTTGCTGATGGGGACGTCGATGAGCCGGTACTTGCCGCCGATGGGTACCGCGGGCTTCGACCGAAGCTCGGTGAGTGGGTGCAGGCGGGTGCCCTGCCCGCCGCCCAGTATCAGGGCAAGCACGCTGCGCATGCCGACAGCATACCCGCAGCGCTGCCCATTGATGATTGCCGATTGAGGATTGCGCGATTCATCGGGCGATTGATGAGTGCGGCATCGGGCACTGGGATTGGGCGAGTGGGCGATTGGGGATTGGGGCATTGGGGCGGCGCGCGCGGCGCGTCGCGGAATGCCTCGATCGCCCGATCTCTCAATCACCCGATCCAATGCGCAATCGCCCACTCATCAATCACCCAATGAATCGCTCAATCACCAATCGGCAATCATCAATGGACAGCCCTTCCACAGCCCTACCACAGCCCCAGCACCTTCCACCAGGCGAATCCCAGCGTGAGCCAGATGGCGAGGTTGGCGAGCGACACGACGAAGCCGACGCGCCACCAGTCCGCGAACGACACATAGCCCACTCCGAACAGAATGGGCCCCGTCGTCGTGCCGTAATGGGTGAGACCCGCCGGGAGGTTCGCGAGGCACAGCAGGCTGTACACGGCCAGCCTCGGCGGCACGCCGATGCCGACGAGCAGCACCACGAACGGCGGGAACATCGCGAGCACGTGCGCCGTGATGCTGGCGAAGGCATAGTGCGTGTAGAAGTAGATGATCAGGATCCCGAGCAGGACCGCCAGCCACGGAATGCCCACGAACAGCGCGCCCACGGTCTCGGCAAAGACCGTCGTCGTACCGGTCGCGTTCAGCAGCGTGCCCATCTGGAGCAGGCCGCCGTACCAGACGAAGACGTCCCACGCCGCACGCTCGCTCGTCGCCGATTGCCAGGGCATCGTGCCCGTCAGCAGCAGCACGCCGATCCCGAGCAGGGCGACGAAGGTCACGTCGAGGCGGTGCCACGTGGACGTGATCCACAACACGCCCACGCCGGCGAAGACGCCGAGCGTGATCCACTCGTCGCGGGACATCGGCCCCATCTTCTCGATCTCGCTCGCCGCGAAGCGGGGCGCCTCGGGCGTGCGCGTGATCCCGGGCGTGAGCATCCGGTGCACCACCCAGGGCACGACCGCGCACGAGGCGAGGCCCGGCACCATCGCCGCCACCAGCCAGCTGCTCCAGGTGACCTCGACGTCGACCAGCTTCGCGGCGAGATTCGCGCCCAGGACGTTGCTGGCCTGCCCGGTGAAGAACATCGCGCAGGCGACCGCCGAGCCCTGGTAGAGCGCCGCGACCAGGAACGTCCCCATCCGGCCCGCGGTCGGGCCCGGGTGCGAGTCGAAGAGCTCCGCGATGCGCCGTGCGATGGGCAGGAGCATCCCGGCCGAGCGCGCGGTGATGGAGGGCACGCCCGAGGCGAGCGTGACATCGGTCATCAGCAGCGCGTAGGACACCCCGAGTGAGCTGCGGCCGACCGCCCGGATGAACACGAGCGCGATGCGCCGCGCGAGGCCCGTGTCGAGCATCGACCGTGCGATCAGCATCGCGACAATCACCAGCCAGACCGAGGGCTCGGCGAAACCCCCAAGCGCCTCGCGCATCGGCGTCCCGTTGGCCACCATCGCCGTCAGCCCCAGCAGCACCAGCGCCGAGGCAGGCAGCGGCTCGATGACCATGCCGACGATGACGCAGCCGAAGATGGCCGCCAGGCGCCAGCCCTGGGGCGAGACCGCTTCGGGCCGGGGCAGGAGGTAGGCGATGACGAGGTAGAGGATCAGCAGCGCGACCAGGCCGCGCACGCGGACGTGCGCGGGCGTGGGGGCAGGAGTCGGCATGTGGCCGCGATTATATGGTTCTGGGGTTCTCGGGTTCTCGGGTTCTCGGGTTCTCGGGTTCCCGGATTCCCGGGTTCCGCCGATCACCTTCCCCTTTTCGCTTCTGACTTCTCACTTCTCACTTTTCACCTGCAGCCGCCGGAGGTCCTTTTCGGCAACGTGGGTGTGCGTGAGGGCGTGCAGCGCGGCCTGCACGACCAGGGCGATCACGGGGTCGGCGAGCGGCGCCAGCGAGTAGTGCATCCACACGCCGTCCCGGCGAGCGCCGACCAGGCCCGTGCGACGCAGGTAGGCGAGGTGCCTGGACGCCGTCGGCTGCGGCACGCCGAGGCTGGCGTGAATGTCGCACACGCACACCTCGCCGTCCTTGAGGAGCGACAGGATGCGGAGTCGCGTCGGGTCCGCCAGCGCCGCGTAGACGGCGGTCAGCGCGTCGAGGTCCTTCAGCCGGGGCACCGGCCGCGGCGTGCAGCAGGAGACAGACATATTCGCCTTGACAAATATATCACCGGCGGTAGATATTCGCCTTAGCGAATACTAATCGGGTCCAGGGTGCAGGGTGCACAGGAGCAGGGAGGCTTCGATGGCGAGCGAGACGACGGCGGACATCACGGCGGTCGTGAAGGAGAAGTACGGCGAGGCCGCACGCCGGGCCGCGCAGGGGAAGACCAGCTGCGGCTGCGGCAGCGGCGAGGGGAGTTGCGACCCGATCACCAGCAACCTGTACGACGCGTCCCAGATCGGCGTCCTGCCCGTCGAGGCCGTTGTCGCCTCGCTGGGCTGCGGCAACCCCACGGCCCTGGCTGAGCTGAAGCCAGGCGAGACCGTGCTGGATCTGGGCTCGGGCGGCGGCATCGACGTGCTGCTGTCGGCGCGGCGCGTGGGGCCCACCGGCAAGGCCTACGGGCTGGACATGACCGACGACATGCTGGCGCTGGCGCGCGAGAACCAGAGGAAGTCTGGCCTCACGAACGTCGAGTTCCTGAGAGGGGCGATCGAGCACATCCCGCTACCAGACGATTCGGTGGACGTCATCATCTCGAACTGCGTGATCAACCTCTCGGCGGACAAGGACGCGGTGCTGCGCGAGGCGTTCCGCGTGCTGAAGCCCGGCGGACGATTCGCGGTGTCGGACGTGGTCGTCCGCGGGACCGGCGTGCCGGCCGAGGTGCGGAAGAGCATGGAGCTGTGGATCGGCTGCGTGGCGGGCGCGCTCGAGGAGGCCGACTACCGCCGGAAGCTGGCCGCCGCCGGCTTCGTGGACGTGGACGTCGAGCCGACCCGCGTCTACCGCGCGGAGGATGCGAAGGCCTTCCTCGCGAGCGCGGGCCTGGACCGCGAGGGCCTGGCCGAGTCGGTGGACGGGCGCTTCATGAGCGCGTTCGTGCGCGCCACCAAGCCCGGCGCGGCCACGGCTGCCCCGTGCTGCTCGCCGGGCTGCTGCAGCTGAACCAAGGGGATTCGTCGAGTGTGCTGACGGCCGCCGAGCCGTTTGCTGCCCGGTCGTCCCGCCCCATCGCCTCCGGGCCCGAACGATGGGGCCTTCGCCACTCCTCCTTGCGGGGCGCCCGTCCAGGCCTGGGCGGGCGCCCCGGCCTCTTGCCCCACCCTCCTGACGCCCTGAGGCTCCGCGCGACCTCCGGCCCCTCCGGCCTGAGTTAACGCACTCGTAACAGGCCCGTCACGACCGCTTCACCTCCTCTCGGTAGCCTGAGGTCGTTTCCGATGGCTCGAGATACACGTTCATCTTCCTTCCGCCCGTTCGAAGGGTGCCTGCTTTCAACGAGGAATCGCATGACTGTTCGATTTGCACGCGCGGTCGCGCTCACCGGCCTGCTGCTGGGCGTCGCCTGGACTCCCGCGCTCGCCGAGCCGGCCACCCAGGCCGCCGCCGCGCGGAAGGTGCGCGTGACCGGCATCGTCCGTGACGAGTCCAACAACATCACCATGCCTGGCGTCGCCGTGGAGGTGGTGGGGCAGCCGGACGCGACGGTTTACACCGACGTCGACGGCCGCTACATCCTGGAACTGCCGCCGGGCAGCTACGAGCTGCGGGTGGCGATGGAGGGCTATGAGCCCTCGGTGGCCCGGGTGGACGTGACCGCCGGCGTGAGGACCGTGGACGCGAACATCGGCATCGCCATGGCGAAGTTCGCCGAGACGGTGACCGTCCGCGGCGACGCGCCCATCGATGCGGTCACCTCTTCGCAGGAGGTGCAGCTCATCGAGCGCAAGAACGCGCCCATCATCACCGACAACCTGGGCGCGCAGGAGATGCGCAGCAACAATGACGGCGATGCCGCCGCCGCCATGCAGCGCGTCACCGGCATCTCGGTCGTGGACAACCAGTACGTCTTCGTCCGCGGGCTCGGCGAGCGGTACAGCAACACGACGCTGTCCGGCGCGACGCTGCCGACGACCGAGCCGGACAAGAAGGTCGTGCCGCTCGACATGTTCCCTTCGGGTCTCCTCGACAGCGTGCAGGTGGCGAAGTCGTACTCGCCGGAGCGCTCCGCCGAGTTCGCCGGCGGCCTCGTGCAGGTGAATCCCATCAAGCTGCCGAACCGCCCGGTGCTGGACTTCTCGTATGGGGTGTCGGCCTTCACGACGGCCACGGGCAGGAGCATCCCGCTCAGCTCGCTGGGCTCGCGCGACTGGCTGGGCTTCGACAACGGCGCACGGGCGCTTCCCGGATCGTTCCCCGACTCGAAGATCGTACGCCGTGGCGTCTACACGCCGAACGTGGGCTTCACGCCCGATGAGATCACGGCCTTCGGTCGCGCGCTGGACAACACCTGGCGTCCCCGGAATGCAGACGGCGCGCCCGGGCAGAACTGGGGCATCGTGACCGGCAACCGCTTCGGCAGGATCGGCGTCGTAGCCAGCGTCTCGCACTCGTACAAGGAGACCTTCGTGCGCGAGGACCGCGCGTTCTACCGCGTGGACGAGGGCGACACGCTCGAGGCGGTGAGCGACTACGACATCCAGTACGGCACGCAGAAGGCCCAGATCGGAGCCGTGGCCAATCTCGCCTACGAGCTCTCCACGAACCACCGGCTGTCCTTCGAGAACTTCTACACGCACAGCGGGCGGGACGAGGGCCGCTACTTCGAGGGGCCGAACACGGAGAACAACTTCTACTACTTCAACAACCGCCTCCAGTACGTCGAGGAGGGTCTGATGTCGAACGGGGTGAGCGGGGAGCACTTCTTCCGCGGCCTCTCGAACAGCCGACTCGACTGGCGCGCCACCTACGCGCGGGCGAACCGTAACGAGCCGGACCTGCGCGAGACGCTCTACCAGGCGAACCTGGTCCGCTCGGCGGACGGCACGTTCGGCTACAGCGGCGCGCCCGTCCTCGCCGATGAATCACAGAGCGGGTTCAGGATGTTCAACGACCTGGACGACGACACCCTCGACGTGGCCGCCAACTGGAGCCTGTTCAGCACGGCGGGCGACCGCCCGACGCAGTACAAGTTCGGCGTCAGCGTCATCGACCGCGACCGCTCGTTCACGTCGCGTCGGTTCCGCTTCATCCCCAACACGACCACGTCCGGCGGATCGGTGCCGGTGGATCTCCGGCTGACGCCGGAGGAGATCTTCGTGACGCAGAACATCGGCACGGCCTTCCGCTTCAACGAGGAGACCCGGCCGGTGGACGCCTACGACGGGCAGCAGAGCACCCTGGCCGGCTACGGCATGGTGGACGTGGCGCTGAAGGCGCGCACGCGCCTGGTCGCGGGCGCGCGCGTGGAGCGATTCGAGCAGGAGGTCACCTCGTTCGACCCGTTCGGGCTGTTCCTGAGCACCACGACCTCACGGAACCGGAACACCGACGTCTTCCCGTCGGTCAACCTGGTGCAGGGAGTGTCGGCCAACTCGAACATCCGCCTGAGCTACAGCGCCACGGTCAATCGCCCCGAGTTCCGCGAGCTGGCGACCTTCGAGTTCACGGACGTCGTGGGCGCCCGCGCCGTGCGGGGCAACCCCGAGCTGCAGCGCGCCATCATCCAGAACGTGGACGCCCGCTGGGAGCTGTTCCCCGGCGCGCGGAACGTGCTGGCGTTCAGCACCTTCTACAAGTACTTCGACCAGCCCATCGAGCGCGTGGTGATTGCCGGCGCCCAGCCCATCGTCACGTTCCAGAACGCGGAGAGCGCGCGGAACTTCGGCTTCGAGGTCGAAGCGGCCCGCGAGCTCGTCAAGGGGCTCTACGTCAATGCCAACTACACGTTCGTGGACTCGAAGATCACGCTCAACCCGGCGCAGCGCACGGTCCAGACCTCGCTGGAGCGCGCGCTGGCGGGCCAGTCGCGCAACGTCTTCAACATCACCACCGAGTACGCCCACCGCGGCTTCAACGTCCGCCTGCTGGTGAACCGCTACGGCGACCGCATCTCGGACGTCGGCTCCAACGGCGCGCCCGACATCGTCGAGCAGGGCCGGCCGCAGATCGACCTGGTGATGTCGCAGCGCGTCGGGCGCTTCAACGTCCGGTTCGGCGTCGATAACCTCGCCGACAGCCGCTACAACTACACGCAGGGTGTGGGCGCCACGCAGGAGCGCGAACGCTCCTACGTGCTGGGCCGCACCATCAGCGTCTCGCTCGGCCTCAACGTGTTCTGAACACGGATGGGGACGCAGATGACGCAGAGGCCGCAGATCACCCAGAGGCCGCAGATGGCGCAGATGACACAGATGAAGACGCCAATCGAACCTGGTGTCAGGAGACGGGGAGTAATCGAGGCAATCATGAATCAGGCATGGCAGAGAATGGCTGGGGCGGCGCTGTGCGCGGCGCTGCTGGCGGGCGTGATGGTGCCGGTGTCGGCGGATCAGGCACCGCCGGTGAGCGTGCCGGGGATCGACAAGCCGGTGATCGTGGTCACGGGCGAGATCAACGGCGCGGAGAGCTGGACGAACAACTTCGTCTACGTCCTGCGCGGCGCCGTGTTCGTCAACGCGGGCGCGACGCTCGACATCCAGGCCGGGACGCTGGTGGTGGGCGAGGCTGGCAGCGTCGGCACGCTCATCGTCCTGCGCGGCGGGCGGCTCAACGCCCTCGGCACGCGCGAGCAGCCCATCGTGTTCACGAGCGACCAGCCGGTGGGGCAGCGCGCGCGGGGCGACTGGGGCGGCATCATCCTGAACGGCTCCGCGCCGCTCAACATCCCGGGCGGCGAGGGCGTGGGCGAGGCGCAGACCGGCGTCTACGGCGGCGACAATCCGGAGGACAGCAGCGGATCCATGCGCTACGTCCGGGTGGAGTTCGCGGGCACCGAGTTCAGCCCGGACAACGAGCTCAACGGCATCGCCTTCCAGGGGGTGGGCCGCGGCGGCAGCTACGAGTACATCCAGGTGCACATGAACCGTGACGACGCGTTCGAGTGGTTCGGCGGCACGGCCGACATCAAGTACGCCATCGCGTCGAACGCCGGCGACGACAGCTTCGACTGGACGTTCGGCTGGACCGGCCGCGCCCAGTTCCTGGCCGTGCACCAGCGGAGCGACGATGCCGACTGGGGCATCGAGGCCGACAACAACGAGTTCAACAACAACCTGCTCCCGCGCGCGAACCCGCAGATCTACAACATGACCATCTGCGGCGACCCGGATCGCATCGAGGGCGCGGAGAGCATCCGCGGCGTGCTGTTCCGCCGCGGCACGGCGGTGACGTTCCGCAACTTCCTCATCGCCGGATCGAAGACGCTAGGCCTGCAGATCGACGGCACGGCCACGCTGGAGCAGGTGACCAACGGCACGACGCAGATTGGCGCCGGGGTGATCTGGGGCCCCACGACGCCGTTGCACGCCGGCGTGCAGCCGTTCGTGGCCAGCGGCCGCTTTCCGAACGTGCGCGTGAACGTGGACGGCGGCCTCTCTGCCGCCTGCTTCAACCACGAGGCGCCGGACTTCCAGCCCGTGTCGGCGGCCACGCTGGCCGGCGGCCAGCTCGCCCCGATCCAGCCGCCCAACGACGGGTTCTTCGAAGCGGTGACGTTCATCGGCGCCGTGCCGCCGCCGCCTGGCGACGACTGGACCCGGGGGTGGACGGCGTATCCACAGAGGTAGGGCACGGGGGTTCAAAGCACGGGGGCCGCGCGGAGGTGCAGGATGCTGAGGTCGAGCGGGCCGGTTCTCGTGCGGTGAGTCACCTGTCGGCGAACGCCGGCAGGGAGGCGGGAGGTCGGGCCGGGTATACCGGTGCCGCCTCCCGTAGTACTTTTCCGAGGCACATGCGATTCTGGGTTCTCGTCATCGGTTTCGCCGCGCTGGCCGCGTGTGGCCCGTCGAAACCGCCGCTGGCGGCGACGCGCGACTCGGCGGCGGCCGTGGCCCAGGCCGTCCTCGACGCCATGGCCACCGGCGACCGGGCGGCGCTGGAGGCCCTGGCTCTTTCCGAGCAGGAGTTCCGCGACCGCGTCTGGCCCGAACTGCCGGCGGCGCGGCCCGAGCGCAACCTGCCGTTTTCCTACGTCTGGGGCGACCTGCACCAGAAGAGCGGGGAGAGCCTGCGCGCACTGCTGGCGGCCCACGCCGGCCAGCGCTACACGCTCGTGGACGTGCGCTTCAGCGACCGTACGCCCCATCAGAGCTACACGGTCCACCGGGCTGCCACCTTCCTGGCCCGCGACGCGGGCGGGCAGGAGCTTGAGCTCCGCCTCTGCGGCTCGATGATCGAGCAGGACGGGCGCTGGAAGGTGTTCAGCTATGTGGTAAACGACTGAGGTTCCGCCGCGACAGATGTAACAGCCGTGTAACACGCCTGTGACATACTCTCGGGCGTGCGATTCAGCCTGATCCCCCGTGAGGGGAAGTTCTTCGACGACTTCACCGCCCTCGCCGACCGCATCGTCTCGGGCGCCACGCTGCTCGAGCGGATGCTGGCCTCCGACCCCCCGGCGTGGGACACCGCGCTCCAGATCAAGCAGATCGAGAACGAGTGCGACGCCCTCACCCACAACATCATCAAGCGGCTGAACAAGACGTTCGTCACGCCGATCGACCGCGAGGACATCCACGCCCTGGCCACGTCGCTCGACGACGTGATGGACGCCATCGACGCGGCGGCAGGCGTGCTGCGCCGCTACCGGATGGCCTCGCTCCGCTACGGCGCGCGCGAGCTCGCGTCGCTCACCTGGCAGGCCGCGGTGCAGATGAAGGTGGCCGTCGAGGCGCTGGACCGGCGCGAGGGCGTGCACGAGCGCGCGGTGGAGGTCAACCGGCTCGAGAACTCGGCCGACGACGTGCACGACGAGGCGCTCCGGCGGCTGTTCGAGGAGGAGCGGGACGCGATCACGCTCATCAAGTGGAAGGAAGTCCTCGACCTGATCGAAGAGGCCACCGATCGCTGCGAGGACGTCGCCAACGTCCTCGAGAGCGTGGTCGTGAAGCACGGGTAGCGCGCCGTGGAGTTCGCGCTGGTCGCGCTCGTCATCGGGGTCGCGCTCGTCTTCGACTACATCAACGGCTTCCACGACGCGGCGAACTCCATCGCCACGGTCGTCTCCACGCGCGTCCTCTCGCCCGGCAAGGCGGTCATCTGGGCCGCATTCTTCAACTTCGCGGCGGCGTTCGGCTTCGGCACGGCGGTGGCGAGGACCGTGGGCTCGGGGATGATCGACATCACGATCGTCACCACCGCCGTCATCCTCGCCGGGCTCATCGGCGCCATCGTCTGGGACCTCATCACCTGGTACGTCGGCGTGCCCACCAGCTCGTCGCACGCGCTCATCGGGGGCTACGCCGGCGCCGCCATCGCCAAGGTCGGCACGAGTGCGATCATCGCCGGCGGCTGGACCAAGACGCTCGTCTTCATCGTGCTCGCGCCGGCGATCGGCCTGCTGCTGGGCCTGTCGCTGATGACGTCGATCCTGTGGGTGTTCAGGGGCTTCGCGCCCTCGCGGGTGGACAAGTGGTTCCGCCGGCTGCAGCTCGTCTCGGCGGCGCTCTACAGCCTGGGCCACGGCGCCAACGACGCCCAGAAGACGATGGGCATCATCGCCGGGGCGCTCTTCGCGGGCGGGTTCATCGACGAGTTCCGCATCGACCTGTGGGTGGTGCTGGCGGCGCACGCCGCCATCGCCGCCGGCACCCTCTCGGGCGGCTGGCGCATCATCCTGACGATGGGGCAGAAGATCACGCGGCTGCAGCCGGTCGGCGGCTTCGCAGCGGAGACGGCCGGCGCCGTCTCGCTCTTCACGGCCACCGCCCTGGGTGTCCCGGTCAGCACGACGCACACCATCACGGGCGCCATCGTGGGCGTCGGCGCCACGCGCCGCATGTCGGCCGTCCGCTGGGGCATCGCCGGACGGATCGTGTGGGCGTGGATCCTCACCATTCCCGCGTCGGCGCTCATCGCCGCCGCGACGTTCTACCTGCTTGCCGCCATCGGGATGCCCTGAAGAGGAAGTGAAAAGAGAAAAGAGAAAAGAGAAAAGAGTAAAGCGAAAAGAGAGGACCGAAGGTGAACGGAGGGAAGGGTTGGATCGGAACTTGCCTTTCATTGGCGCCTGGCCAGGCGTCCGGGGTTGGTGCCCATCGAAGATCGCACGTTCGCTTTCGCGCTGGA
>JBFWQE010000019.1:29031-54853 GCA_050249615.1 Vicinamibacterales bacterium | reverse complement strand
CCGCCGACCCCTGGGCCGATCGCGACGCCGCGGCCGGCCTCGCAGCTGCTTTCGCCCGCGAGAAGTCCCTGCACGTTGGCTGGGTGAAGTGGCTGCAGGAAGCGACCTCGTATCGCTCGCTGGGCCCGCGAGCCCGGTCCTATCTCGCCGAGCTCGGCGTGCCCGTGCCTTGACGCTTCCGCAACGTTTCTACGCCCGTCCCACGCTCGAGGTCGCGCGCGACCTCCTCGGCAAGGTGTTGGTGCACCGCGCGCCCGACGGCGTGGCCGCCGGCGTCATCGTCGAGGTCGAGGCGTACATCGGCGAGGACGATCCGGCGTGCCACGCCGCCGCGGGGCCCACCACGCGCAACGCGCCCCTCTACGGAGCGCCCGGCCGCGCGTACGTCTACTTGAATTACGGCCTGCACCACCTGGTGAATGCCGTGACCGAGCGCGAGGGATTCCCAGCCGCCGTGCTCATCCGTGCGCTCGAGCCGATCGAGGGCCTGGAGCTCATGCAGCGACGTCGTGGCCGTGCGCCGTGGCGAAAGGGGAAGCCGGACGTGGAAGCGGCCCAGCTGTGTCGGGGCCCCGGGAACCTGTCCACGGCCATGGGCATCAACCTGGCCCTCAATACGATCGCGCTTTTCAAGCGTCCATTGACCATCGAGGACCGCGGTGTGGACGTCGGCAATGTCCGCTGGGGACCGCGCATCGGCATCACCAGGGGCGTCGAACACGCGTGGCGATGCTGGGTGGAGGGGAGCAGGGCGGTCTCGGGGCGCTCGTGAGAAGCGCCTGGGCCATTCCTCCCTTTCTGCCTCTTCGCCTTCCTCAGTTCCCCGACGGCCCGGCCGTGAGCGCGAGCACCGGCTCCGCCTGGCGAGCGGGACCGCTTGTCGGCATGCCCGCCGCTACCCACAGCATGGCGTAGAGCGCCACGGTCATCCCCACGGCCCAGGCCAGCGCCTTGCGTGTCACGCGCGCTTCGTTTGTCCGCATCTCCTACCTCGACAGAGGGCCACGCGGCGGGAGGCGCTGTGCGCCGCGGGCCTCTGGTTGTATGAGACTAGACGGACGAGGCGAAAGTTTACCCGCGGGTGAGAAAAAACCGTGGCAGCCATGGGAAGAGCGCGGGCCGGCCCCGGATATCGACCGTTCGTCCCGCAACTCACCCCTGCCGCGCGGGCGCCGCAGGCGCCCTCATCGTCACTTCAATCTGCTGCACGGGAATGCGCAGGCCGTGGGCGTCGAAGGCCTTCTTCACCCGCCTGCGCAGCTCGCGGCCCACGCCCCACTGGCTGAGGGGCGCCGTCTTGATCCGGAAGCGCAGCGAGACGGCCGATGCGCCGAAGTCGTCCACGCCCATGACCTCGAGCGGCTCCAGGATGTGGGGGCCCCACGCCGGGTCGCCCTGCATCTCAGCGGCGGTGGTGCGCA
Source organism: Vicinamibacterales bacterium (assembly GCA_050249615.1). Lineage (GTDB taxonomy): Bacteria > Acidobacteriota > Vicinamibacteria > Vicinamibacterales > UBA2999 > VFZN01. The sequence continues at coordinate 53,432 of JBFWQE010000019.1, read as the reverse complement.
CGACGTCGATGGCCGCGTCCACGTCGTCGCCGTAGTCGATGCCGATGTCGAGGACGTAGTACGAGAAGTCCTTGCTGCGATTGGCGAGCGTCTTCACCTCGCCGTTGGGGAACACGTGGACCGTGCCTTCCAGGTCCCGCAGCACGATGGTCCTCAGGTTGATCTGCTCCACCGTGCCGCCCGTTCCGTTGACGATGGCTGCGTCGCCGACGCGCACCTGGTCCTCGACGATGAGGAAGAAGCCGGAGATGACGTCCTTCACGAGCGTCTGCGCACCGAAGCCCACGGCGAGGCCGAGGATGCCGGCGCCGGTCAGGACGGGCGTGATGTCGACGTCAATCGCGCGAAGCACCATCAGCAGGGCGGCGATCCAGATCAGCGCCGAGAGGAAGCGGTTGAACGTGCGGCCGATGGTCTGGGCGCGCTTGCGGCGCTCGATGTCCGCCACGCTGCCCCCGGCGGCCATCTCGTGCTCCGCGCGCGCGATGGTGGACCGCGCCAGGCGCGTCGCCGCCAGGGCGAGCAGGACGATGATGCCGATCCTTAGCCCGGTGCGCGCCACCCATTCGCCCACGCGCTCGCCGCGCAGCTCCACGGGCAGCGTGACGCCGACGAAGGCGAGGGTCGGGAAGGCCAGCGCAATGAACGCGATGACGAAGGCGAGCAGCCGGACGAGGCGCACCGGTGCCTTCTGCAGCGGGCCGGTGATCGTCGTGCGGCCCTCGACCGACGCGAGCAGGCGCCGCATCACGCCGCCCGCGATGAGCGCCAGTGCCCCGGCGAGGATGGCGGCAAAGGCCAGCGCCGCCATGACCTCGAGGCTGTTGGCGGGAAGCGCGGAGGGGGCAGCCTGCGGCATGGGCGCGGGCAGGGCTAGCCGCGACGCGTCGTCCTGGGCTGCTGCCGCTCCACCGGGACGCGGACCGTGCTCGTCTTCCCGTCTCGCATCACCTCGATCCGTGCGGTGCTGCCAATGGCCGTGTCGGCGACGGCGCGGACGAACTGCGAGGGGTTGGCGATGGCCTGCCCGTTCACGGCCTTCACGATGTCGCCCGGGCGCAGGCCGGCCTCGTAGGCCGCCGAACCCCGGGTCATCTGCGTGATGACCACGCCCTCCGTGTCCGGCGCGCGGAGCTCCTCGGCCAGCCGCGTCGTGATCGGCGAAACCTCCACGTAGCCGATGGATCCGCGCCGCACCTCGCCGTACTGTCTCAGGTCGTCCACGACGCGCCGCACCAGGTTGCTGGGCACGGCGAAGCCGATCCCCTGGTAGCCGCCGCTCTGCGAGAAGATGGCGGTGTTGATGCCGACGAGTTCACCGCGGCTGTTGATGAGCGCGCCGCCGGAATTGCCCGGGTTGATGGCCGCGTCCGTCTGGATGAAGTCCTCGTAGGTGGCGATGCCCACGCCCGCGCGGCCCAGCGCGCTCACCACTCCGAGCGTGACCGTCTGGTTCAGCGAGAACGGGTTGCCGATGGCCATCACCCACTCGGCCACTTTCAACTTCGATGAATCGCCCCACGGCACGACCGGCAGGCTCGTGGCGTCCACCTTCAGCAGCGCCAGGTCGGTCCACGAGTCCACACCGATAATCTTCGCGCGCAGCTCGCGGCGGTCGCCGATGGCGACCGTGACCTCGGCATTGTTCTGGCCGATCACGTGATTGTTCGTGACGACGTAGCCGTCGGCGGAGACGACGACGCCGGAGCCGAGGCTCGACTCGTAGCGGTTGCCGTATCCGAACATGTCGCCGGGATCGCCGCCGAAGAAGTACTGGAAGAACGGATCGTTGGCGAAGGGCGACGTCCGGCGTCGCACCACCTGGACGGCCGAGATGTTGGTGACCGCCCCCAGCGTCCGCTCGGCCACGGCGGTGAAGTCCGAGGCGCCGGCCAGGGGCGCGGCCACCGGCGCGGGCCGCTGCGTGGCGGCGACGGCCACGGCCGCCGGCTCGAGCGCCGGGGCCTCGATCGACGGAGGCAGGCCCAACACGTTGTCGCGTTCGGCCACGCGGGCTGAGAGGGCCAGGCCTGTCACCAGGCCCGTGGCTACCAGGAGCACGGACAGCAGGAACCGCTTCACCATGGGCGCGCCCCTCGGGGCTATGACACGTCCACCCGGCGCGGGCCGGGCTCCGCATTCTTGGGGATGACGACGGTCAGGATGCCGTCGGCCAGGTCGGCCGAGATCCGGTCGGCATCGATCGTGGGTGGCAGGGCGAAGGTGCGGGAGAACTCCCCGTGGCCGCGCTCGACCTGCTGGTAGTGGTCGCAGGTGATGCGCGCGTCCCGCCGGCCCTGCAGCGTGAGGCGCCCGTCGCGGACGTCCACGCGGATCTGCTCGCGCGTGAGCCCCGGCAGCTCGGCCGTGATGACGAAGGCCTCCGCGGTCTCGCAGAGATCCACTGCCGGTGCCCAGCCGTGCGATCCCGAGGCGGTCAACCGCTCGATTCGGTGCTGGATGGCGATCAGATCCCGGAACGGGTCCCAGCGCGCAAACGCCACAACACCGCATCGTAGCACGGCGACGCCGGGGCCCGGCTTCGGGGCGCCGGGACGTGAGGCCCGGCGCAGTGCCCGCGGCGGCGTGCAGGGCGAGGACGTCGGTCCCGGCGGCCGGTCCAGCATGGTACAATTCACAGGTTCTACTCATCCCTGAAAGGCACCATGGCAGATACGCTCCTCGCGACGCAGCTCCGGAAGGGCATGATCATCAAGCTCGACAACGAGCTGTACCGGATCCACGACCGCCAGCACGTCACGCCCGGCAATCTCCGCGGGTTCGTGCGCCTCAAGATGCGCAACCTGCGCAACCAGAGCATGTCCGAGCACAAGGCGCGCTCCGAGGACGTCATCGAACGGGCGACCCTCGACGAGAAGGAGATGCAGTATCTCTACGCCGATGGCGAGGGGTACCACTTCATGGACACCGCGAGCTACGAGCAGATCCACCTCTCGGAGGAGGCGCTCGGGGAAGGCGTGGCGTTCCTGAAGCCCGAGATGACCATCCGCGTCGAGTTCTACGGCGAGGAGCCGGTGGGCATCGAGCTGCCGCAGACCGTGGACCTGAAGGTGGTCGAGACGGTGCCGGCCATCAAGGGCGCCACGGCCACGAACCAGCTGAAGCCCGCAAAGCTCGAGACCGGGGTGACGGTGCAGGTGCCCCCCTTCATCGGCGAGGGGGACGTCATCCGGGTGAACACCGAAACCGGCGAGTACCTCGCGCGCGCGTAATCCCCGGCACCGGGTGGGGCAACCTCCCTATAATCGATCCATGGACGTCGTGCGCACCCCGGCCGCGGGGTGGATCGAGGTGATTGTCGGCAGCATGTTCAGCGGGAAGAGCGAGGAGCTCATCCGCCGGCTGCGCCGCGCCCAGATCGCCCGGCAGCGGGTGCAGATCTTCAAGCCGGCCGTGGACACCCGCTTCGCCGACGACCACATCGTCTCGCACAGCGAGCTGCGGATCCCGTCGGACCGCGCCGCCACGGCGGCCGAGCTGCTGTCGAAGGTCCGCCCCGATACCGAGGTCATCGGCATCGACGAGGGGCAGTTCTTCGACGCCGAGCTGCCCGTGGCCGCCACGGTCCTGGCCGGGCGCGGGATGCGCGTCATCGTCGCCGGGCTGGACCAGGACTACCTGGGCAAGCCCTTCGAGCCGATGCCGCAGTTGCTGGCCATCGCGGAGTACATCACCAAGACCCGGGCCATCTGCATGGTGTGCGGCAACCCGGCCAACCACACGCAGCGCCTGGTCGGGAACCGGGCGCGCGTGCTGCTCGGCGCGTCGGGGACCTACGAGGCGCGTTGCCGGCGGTGCTTCGACCCGACGCTGGCCGAGACCGAGGAGCAGAGGCAGAAGGACGCCGCCGCGCGTGCCAGCGCGGAAGGGGCCGGCACGGAGCGCCGATGACCGTGCCGGAACTGGCCCGGGCCCTGGAGGCCAGTCTCCTCGCGCTCGGCGTGCTGTTCCTGGCGGTCAACCTGCGGGTCGGACGCGAGATCTGGCGCTGGTGGCGCCGCCGCGCCGGCGCCGTCCTGGTGTGGGCCGCGCCCCGGCCACCGTACTACGGCCTCAACCTCGCCATCGGCGTGATGCTGGGCATCCTGCTCTTCACCTCGGTGTTCCTGATACCCCGGCCGGCGGCGTCCGTGTTCGGCGAAGCCATGATGTTCCTCTACTACGGCTACCTCCTGCCGATCTCCACCCGCATCGCGCGAGGGCTGTACACCGATGGCGTCTGGACCGACTCGGGGTTCATGGCCTACGCCGACATCGGCGGCCTCTCGTGGAAGGAAGGGACGGGCGCCACGCTCGTCCTGGCCTCCCGGTTGCGCGCGTTCGCGCGCACCCTGACCGTCCCGGGCACGCGCCTGGGCGAAGTGCGCCGGCTGCTCCGCGAGAAGATCGGGGAGCACGCCATCGAGCTCGAGGGCGGCCCGGGCCTCCACCTGGGCGATCGCGACACCCGGGAAAGCGTCTGAGCCCCCGCGCCGGGCCAGGCGACGTCCCCTGCAGACACGGCCCGGTCGGGCCGATAGGAGGAAGCGATGGCGGCACGTCCCACGTGGAAGGGGTTCCTGAAGGTCAGCCTCGTCACGATTCCCGTGCGGGTCTATCCCGCCACCGAGTCCAGCGCCACGATCTCGTTCAACCAGCTCCACGCCGAGTGCCAGACCAAAATCCAGCAGAAGAAGTGGTGCCCGAAGTGCGATCGCGAGATCACCTCGGCCGAGGTGGTCAAGGGCTACGAGTTCGAGAAGGGCCGCTGGGTGGTCGTGGAGGAGGAGGACTTCCAGAAGGTCCGGACCGAGTCCACGAAGGTCATCGATCTCATGCAGTTCACCGACGTCGAGGCGATCGACCCGATGTACGTGGACAAGGCCTACTACCTGGCGCCTGAAGGCCCCATGGCCGCGGATGCCTACGCCGTCATGCGGGACGGCATGGCGGGCAAGGCCGGGATCGGCAAGGTGGCCATCAACAACCGCGAGTATCTCGTGGCGGTCCGCCCCCACAAGCAGGGGCTCGTGATGTACACGCTGCACCACGCCGCCGAGATCCGGACCATCGACCAGATTGACGAGCTGCGCGAGGTGCGGGGCAAGGTGAACCCCGCCGAGATGAAGCTCGCCAAGCAGGTCATCGAGAGCATCGAGGGCGAGCTGAACCTCGCCGATTACACCGACGAATACCAGAAGGGCCTGCGCGCCATCATCGAGGCCAAGGTGGCCGGAGAAGAGGTGACCGCGCCGGCCGAGGCCGCGCCGCCGAAGGTGGTGGACCTGATGGAGGCGCTCCGCAAGAGCCTCGAGCAGGTGAGCGGCGGCAAGAAGAAGGCGGCGAAGGTGGCCGCCGAGGGCCGCAGCGCCCCGAAGAAACGGAAGGCCTCGTGACCGATCCGCGTCCCCCCATCCGCCGCAAGGCCGTCTGGGGCGGCTAGGCGCCCGCGCTCCGGCGCGGGCGTGTCAGCGCCCCAGGAGCAGCCCGACCAGTCCCAGCCCGATGGCCGTGGGATCCCGCAGCCAGTCCGGCGGCACCAGCCACGTGAACGCCAGGATGGCGATCACCCACAGGTCGTAGGGCAGCGTCGCCCGATCGTCACGCCAGAAGAAGAACCGCCAGAACCACCCGGTGGCGCCCACGGTGGACGGCATCGGCCGCTTCTCCAGCTCCAGGTACGTGTAGTAGATGCGGTTGGCCACCGTCACGACCGACAGCGACAGGATCACCCACAGCACGCCCGCCATCCGGTCCGTGAACGCTCCGATCATGAAGAGGACGATGCGCTCGGGGCGCTCCATGAAGCCGACCTTGCACTTCGCGATGAGCGACTCCGCCCGGGCACGCGCGTAGCTCGTCATGATGGAGAAAATGAGCGCGAGCGTCGCGAGGAGGACGTAGTCCTTGCGTCCGAGGTCCGCGTACAGCCAGATGAGGCCCGCGAAGAGCGCCAGGTCGGAGAAGCGGTCCAGCGTGGAGTCCCAGAACGCGCCGAACAGCGACTGCTTGCCGGTGATGTGGGCGACCTTGCCGTCGATGAAGTCGAAGATGTTGGCGACGATCATGATGACCCCGGCCGCGATGAAGCGGTCGGTCGCCAGCGCCCACGCGGCAGCGACGTTGACGATCACGCCAATCAGGGTGAGCACGTTCGGGTGGATGCCGAGCGCCACCGAGGTGTTGATGATGGCGCGCAGCGGGAACATGCAGGCGGCGCCGATGGCGCCCGTGAAGGTCATAATGGGAGTTGGCCTAAAGCCTAGCCGATGCCCATCCACGATCTCAAGGAACAGATCCAGCGGCTGCCCGAGCAGCCCGGCGTCTATCTGTACGCGAATCGGGCCGGCGAGACCATCTACGTGGGCAAGGCCCGGAGCCTGCGCGACCGCGTGCGCAGCTATCTCGGGGCCTACGGCAGCAGCCCGAAGAACGACGCGCTGCTCGACGAGATCGCGGGCCTCGACGTCATCGTCACCGACTCGGTCATGGAGGCCCTGGCCCTCGAGAACAACCTGATCAAGCAGCGCGCGCCGCGTTACAACATCCTGCTGCGCGACGACAAGAACTACCCCTACCTGCAGCTCACCACCGCCGAGGCGTTCCCGCGCGTCCTGGTGGCGCGCGCGGTCGAGCGCGACGGGCATTTCTACGCGGGGCCGTTCCTGCCCGCCAGGCTGGCGCGCCGCACCATGGGGCTCACCCACAAGCTGTTCGGGATCCGCTCGTGCAACGAGGTGATCACCGGGCAGCGGAGTCGGCCGTGCCTGGAGTACGACATCAAGCGGTGCCTGGCACCCTGCGTGGCCTCCATCTGCAGCCCGGAGCGGTACGCCCAGGCCGTGGCCGACACGCGGCTGTTCCTCGAGGGCCGCAACCAGGAGCTGGCGGACACGCTGCACGCGCGCATGATGGACGCCGCCGCTCACGAGCGGTTCGAGGAGGCGGCCGCGCTGCGTGACGCCATGCGGACGGTGCGCGCCGTCCAGGAGCGGCAGCAGAAGATGGCGTCCCCCGAGCTCGGGGACCGCGACGTGTTCGGGGTGAAGGTCGGGCCGAGCGGCGCCGTCGTGCAGGTGTTCCAGGTGCGCGGCGGGCGCGTCGTCGAGCGCGTCGAGTTCGCGGCCGAGGCGGGCACCGACACCGTGCGCGAGGCCGCCGTCGTCGAAGCGGCCGTGCAGCAGTTCTATGCCGACCAGGCCCCGCCCCCCGACGTGCACGTCCCGGTCCTGCCAGAGGAGGCCGACGCGCTCGAGAGCTGGCTGGGCGAGCGCGCGGGCCGCAGGGTCCGCCTCGGCGTGCCGCAGCGGGGAGACAAGCGCGGGCTCCTCGAGCTGGCACGACGCAACGCGGAGCTCACGTACCGTTCCCGCTTCGACGCGGGCGCCACGGCACAGTACGAGGCGCTGGAACTCCTGCAGGCCGCCCTGCGCCTGCCCGAGCTGCCGCGCCGCATCGAGTGCTTCGACATCTCCACCATCCAGGGCAGCGAGACCGTCGCCTCGATGGTCGTGTGCGAGGACGGGCGGATGAAACGGGGGGAGTATCGGAAGTTCCGTGTCGGGAGCCGGGAGCCGGGGTCCGGGAACCGGCCGGCTCCCCGTTCCCCGATCCCGGATCCCGGCAGGTTCCTCGACGACTTCGCTGCGATGGAACAGGTGGTGCGGCGGCGCTACGCGAAGCTGCTGGAGGCGGGCGGGCCGTTCCCGGACGTCATCCTCATCGACGGCGGGAAGGGACAGCTCAACGCCGCCTACGCGGCCCTCGAGAGTGTGGGCTTGTCGAACCTGGTGGCCATCGGCCTCGCCAAGAAGGAGGAGCTGGTCTTCACCCGGGACCACGACCAGCCCCTGGCCCTCGACCCCCATGGCCCGGCCCTGCGGCTGCTGCAGCGGATCCGCGACGAAGCCCACCGGTTCGCTGTCACGTTCCACCGGCAGGCCCGGGCCATGCGCGACCTGCGTTCCGAGCTGGACGACATCCCCGGCGTCGGTCCACGACGCCGCAAGACGCTTCTCACGCGGTTCGGCAGCGTGGCCGGGGTCCGCCGCGCTACCCGCGAGGAGCTCACCGCCGTCGTCGGCGCAAAGGCCGCCGACGCCATCGTGTCGCACTTCGCCCGCACCTGACCGCACCCGCCTGCACCGGTCCGCACCCGTTCGCACCGGCCGCACCCGGGGTGATAAACTCGAACGTTCTTGGCTGGCCTCGATTTCACAGAGATCTTCGTCCTCATGGCCGTCCTCATCGGATCGCTGTCGGTCCACGAGGCCGCGCACGCGTGGGCGGCAAACAACCTGGGCGATCCGACCGCGCGCCGGCTCGGCCGCCTGTCGCTGAACCCCGCGGTCCACGTGGACGTGATTGGCACGCTCCTGTTCCCGCTCGTGGCCATCTCGACGGGCCTGCCGCTCATCGGGTGGGCGAAGCCCGTGCCCGTGGACTTCCGGCACCTGCGGCACCCGCGGCGCGACTTCGCGGTCATCGCCGCGGCCGGACCGGCCAGCAACATCGTCCTGGCCGTGGTGGGCGCGGCAGCCCTTGCCGCGTTAGGGGGGCTCGATGCGGCTCGCGACGGCAGCCTCCTGGCCGACGTCGCCGTCCGGTTCGTGTTGCTGAACGTGCTGCTGGCGGTGTTCAACATGATCCCGGTGCCGCCGCTCGACGGCGGCAACGTGCTGATGGGGGTGCTTCCGGCCTCCGGCGCCCGGCTGGTGGACCGCGCGCGGCCGTACGGGTTCCTGCTCCTCTATGCGCTGATGCTCACGGGCGTGCTCTCCGCCATCATGCGGCCCGTGCAGCGCTTCGTCCTGGGTTGGCTACTGTGACTGAACGGCAACGCGTGGTGTCGGGCATGCGCCCGACGGGGAAGCTTCACCTCGGCCACCTGGTCGGGGCGCTCCAGAACTGGGAGAAGCTGCAGTCGGTCTACGACTGCTTCTACTTCGTCGCCGACTGGCACGCGCTCACCAGCAACTACGCCGACACGCGCGACATCGTCGAGAACGCGCTCGACAACGTGGCCGACTGGATTGGCGCCGGCCTGGATCCCGAGAAGAGCGTGTTCTTCGTCCAGTCGATGGTGCCCGAGCACGCGGAGTTGTACCTGCTGCTGCAGATGGTCACGCCCATCCCGTGGCTCGAGCGCGTGCCCACCTACAAGGAACAGATGGAGCAGCTCGTCGAGAAGGACCTGTCGAGCATCGGCTTCCTCGGCTACCCGCTGCTGCAGACGGCGGACGTGGTGATCTACGGTGCGCATTGGGTGCCCGTCGGCGAGGATCAGGTGCCGCACCTGGAGCTCTCGCGCGAGGTCGTGCGCCGCTTCAACAACTTCTACTTCCCGGTGCCCGAGGGGGCGCCGCCGCGCGGCCTCGTGGAGCCGCAGGCCCTGCTCACGCCCGTGCCGCGGCTGCCCGGCCTCGACAACCGGAAGATGAGCAAGAGCTACCAGAACACCATCGACCTTTCGGACGATGCCGACACGGTGAAGGCGAAGGTCCGCCAGATGTACACGGATCCGAAGCGCGTTCGCGCCGACATCCCCGGAACCGTGGAGGGCAATCCCGTCTTCATCTATCACGACGCCTTCAACCCCAACGTGGCCGAGGTGGAGGAGCTGAAGGCCCGTTACCGCGCCGGGAAGGTGGGCGACGTCGAGGTCAAGACGAAGCTGGCCGCCGCGGTGAACGCCATGCTCGACCCGATTCGCGAGCGGCGGGCGGCCGCCCTGGCCCGCCCCGGCTACCTGCGCGAGGTGCTGGTCGAGGGGTCGAAGCGCGCGCGGCTCATCGCCCTGGAAACGATGGAACAGGTGCGGGCAGCCATCAAGTTGAAGTACTAGGCCCATGAGCGACGAGCAGACTGGCACGGGCGCGCCGGAGGAGGCGTTCGAGTCCCAACTCGACGCCATCAAGATCAGGCTGCAGGCCTTCGAAGGGCCGCTCGATCTCCTGGTGCACCTGATCCGGAAGAACAAGGTGGATGTCTACGACATCCCCATCGCGCTCATCACGACGCAGTACCTCGAGTACCTGGACCTGATGCAGGAGCTGAACCTCGACGTCGCCTCCGAGTTCCTGGTGATGTCAGCCACGCTCATCCACATCAAGAGCCGCATGCTGCTGCCCCGGCCCGAGACGGCCGCCGGCGACGTGACCGAGGAGGAAGACCCGCGCGACGCGCTCGTCCGGCGGCTGCTCGAGCACGAACGGTTCAAGGCCGCGGCCGAGCTGCTGCACGAGCGCGAGACGCTGCGCAGCGCCCAGTGGACCCGCCCGGACGCCCCGGTGGAGGCCATCGCCGGCGACGAGTACGAGCCCGAGCTGGAAGTGGACCTCTTCAGCCTGTTGGCCGCGTTCAAGACCGTCCTCGAGCGCGCGCGCGAGCGCCCGCCCGTCCCGCTCCCGCCGGAGCAGATCTCCATCGAAGCGCGCATCGAGCAGCTGCTCGAGCGGCTGTCTGAAACCGACGCCTGCGGCTTCGAGGATCTCTTCGACGACGTGGCCACGCGGCCGGACATGATCGTCACGTTCCTGGCGCTGCTGGAGATGATTCGGCTGAAGCTGGTGCGGGTGTTCCAGAGCGCCCAGGTGGGCGCCATCCGCATCTACAAGCGGGCCCGCCCGCAGGATGCGCCGCACCCGATTCACGACCCCGAGGACGAGTTCAAGGCACACCACCGGGCGGCCGAAGCGGCCCCGCCGGAGGCAGACAAGGGCACACCGGAATGAACGACCACGAGGAGAATCCCATCGACGCCGAGGTGACCGGGGCGCCGGCCGCCGCCCAGGGCGGCGACGTGGCCCCGATCGAGAGCGACGCCGTGGGCGAGGGCGAGAAGCCGCGCATGGACGTCGCGCAGTTGAGGGCCATCGTCGAGGCGCTGGTCTACGCGTCGCCCGAGCCGCTGACGCCGAAGATGCTCTTCAAGCTGCTGGCCGACGAGCCGAAGGAAGACGTGCTGGCGGCTATCGAGGCGCTGAAGCAGGACTACGAGGGCCGGCCCGGCCTGCACATGGCGGAGATCGCCGGCGGCTTCCAGATCACGACGCGGCCCGAACTGCACGAGTGGGTGCGCCGGCTGTTCCACGAGCGCACGACGCAGAAGCTGTCCGTGGCCGCGCTCGAGACGCTCTCGGTGATCGCCTACAAGCAGCCCATCACGCAGGCCGAGATCGGCGAGATCCGCGGCGTGAACGCTTCGGGCGTGCTCTCCACGCTTCTCGAGCGGCACCTCATCAAGATCGTGGGCCGGAAGAACGTCATCGGCCGCCCGTTCCTCTACGGCACGACGAAGGAGTTCCTCATCCGCTTCGGGCTGAAGGACGTGAACGACCTCCCGAAGATCGAGGACATGGCGCAGCAGCTCGGCTTCGAGCCGCCTCCCGTGCTGATGGAGCGGGCCGTGCCGGAGGAGATGCTGCCGCTGGAGGAAGGCGGCGACGAGCCCGCGAGCGACGAACAACCCTGACGCGGGCTGGTCGCAGTGGGCCTCGCTGCTGCGCGGCTCGGTCGGCAGCACGGGCTGGCGCCACGGCGGTCGGCGCGGCGCTGCCGCGTGGGAACCGTCCCGCCCCTCCTGACGCGCGCGCCCACGGCGCGAAGCGCGCTCACGCGCGCGGCGCGGACGCCTACCGAGCGGAGCGAGGCGGCCTGCTCGCCGCAGGCCGCCCCTTCAGCGCGGCCACCTCGGCCGCCGTCAGCTCCCGCCACTCACCCGGGCGCAGTCGGCCCAGCCTCAGTGGGCCCATGCTGACGCGCGTCAGGGATCGAACCGGGTGCCCCACCGCCTGGCACATCCGGCGCACCTGCCGGTTACGGCCCTCGAACAGCGTGATCGTGAGCTTCGTCGTGACGCCGTCGGACTTCACCGTCTGGCCCCGGCGGACGTCGGCGGCGCCGGTGCGGCGGCCGTCGAGATAGACGCCCCGTCGCAGCTTCTCGATAGCGGCCTCGTCCGGGGCGCCCGCGACAATGACCTCGTACACGCGTTCCACTTCGTGCCGCGGGTGCGTCAGCTGCTCGGCCAGCGCGCCGTCACTCGTCATCAGCAGCAGGCCCTCGCTGTCGTAGTCCAGCCGGCCGACGGGATAGACGTAGCCCACGTGCCGGCCCAGAAGGTCGATCACGGTGGGACGGCCCTCCGGGTCGCTGCGGGTGGTCACGTAACCGCGCGGCTTGTACAGGAGGATGTAGCGCTGGCGCACGTCCGTGCGGATGCGCCGGCCATCCACCCGGACGTCGTCGTGTGCGGGGTCGGCCTTGCTGCCCAGCTCGCGCACGACGGCGCCGTTCACCGTCACCCGCCCGTCGAGGATCAACTGCTCCGAGGCGCGGCGCGACGCGATGCCGGCGGTGGAGAGAATCTTTTGAAGCCGGACGCCGCCCGTCTCTGCGTCACCGCCTGATGCGTCGCGCGGCCTCTGGCGTCTCCCTCGTGACGCCTGCCGTCCGCCTTCTGTCGCTTGCCTTCTCACTTCTGGCTTCTCACGTCTCACTTCTGACTTCTCACTTCCTAGTTCGAGAGGACCTGGCGCCAGAAGGAGGCCAGCCGCCACGCCTCGGTGGCCGTTGGCGCGCGATTCACCTCGGCGTGCGTGATGAGGCCGCTCAACAGGCCGGTGACGGGGGCCCGCCCCTGCAGGTACTCGCCGAGCAGCACGGTCTCGATGGAGGGAATCACGTTGTCGTCGGCGCCGTGCAGCAGGTAGACGGGCGCCACGGGCGCGGCGGGCGCTCGCTCGGGCGAGAGCGCCGGCATGGCCGGATGGTCGGCCAGCGCGTCCACCACGGGGAGCAGCTTCGCGCCCAGCTCCCGCACCGCGCGATCGTTCACCCAGCGCATGAGCGTCTGCGAGGGCTCCGGCAGCGTCTCCGCGTAGGTGCGCATGCGCGTGAACTCCGCGGCCGCGCGGGGCTTGTCCACCATGTCGAGGGAGGATGCCAGGAGGAATCCCTCGATCCCCGCCATGAGCGGTCCCACCTGCTCCGGCGGCACCAGTCGCTCGGCCATGGTCAGGAGGACGACCGCGACGCCGTAATCGTGCGGCGGATGCACCTCCACGTTCTCGGCGCCGGCGACCACGCGGCTCGACCGTGCCGCGGCGAGGTCACCCACGACCTCGCCCGAGCAGAGGTAGTGCATCACCCGTGCGAGGTTGCCGTGGCCGCCGAACGAGAGGAGGAAGGCCACGCGGTCCCGGATGCGCTCGCGGCCGGCGGCGACGATGGAGAGGCCTCCGGAGAAGCTCACGCCGAGCACGCCGACGCGGCCGTCCGGCGCCAGCTCGCGTTGCCCGGACGCCCAGGCGACGGCGTCCTCGATGACGTCGGTCACCAACGGCGTGATGCGGTAGCGCTGCAGGTCGGGCGAGGCCACCGTCAGCACGCCGTAGCCGGTCTCAGCGAGGTCCTGTGCCAGCCCGACGAGCCGTGCCTCGTCGATGCCGTCGCGATGCACGCCAGGCACGAGGACAATGGTGCGGCTGAAGCCGTTGGCGGGCCGATAGACGCGCGCCGGCACGTCACCGTAGCGCGTGGGCACGATCGCGTCGGTGGGCGCGGTGACGCGGCTGGCGGTCCAGGCCGCCAGCGTCGCGGGGGCGCCGGGCAGGTCGGCGGCGCGCGCGATGAACGCGGCGGCGCTCACGTACGGGCCGGCGGTGAAGGTGCCTGCCGCCGCGACGACCGCCACGCCAAGCAGCCAGCGCAGGGAACGGGGCACGCCCGAATGTTACACTGGCCGGCTGGTGACACCCCTCATCATCGCCATCGACGGGCCCTCCGGATCGGGGAAGGGCACACTGGCACGCCGCCTGGCGCAGGCCCTGGGCTATCGCCACGTGGACACGGGCGCCATGTACCGCGCCGTGGCCTGGAAGGCGCTGCACGAGGGCGTGGCGCTGGACAACGAGCCCGCACTCGCCGTGCTGGCCGAGCAGGCCGTCTTCGGCCAGGAGGCCGGGATCATCACCATCGACGGGCACGACGTGAGCCGCGCCATTCGCACGCCCGAGATGGATCAGTCCGCGGCGCGCGTGGCGCGGCTGGCCGGCGTCCGCGCCGTGCTGGTGGCGCGCCAGCGTGCACTGGGGCAGGGCGGGGGCGTCGTGATGGAGGGCCGCGACATCGGCACTGTCGTGTTTCCCGGTGCTGACGTGAAGATTTACCTCGACGCTTCAGCCGAGGAGCGCGCTCGGCGCCGGGCCGCCGACGCGGCGCACTCGGGCGGCCGCCAGGCCAGCGTGGATGGGCTCAGGAGCCAGATGGCTGCGCGTGACCAGAGCGACACGACGCGCACGGTGGCGCCGCTGCAGATGGCCGCGGACGCTGTCTACCTGGATACGACGGGGCTGGATGCACAGCAGGTGTTCGAGCGCGTGCTGCGGCTCGTGCACGGGCGCGGCGGCCGGGAGAGGGCGTCCATTGATGATTGATCATGGCCAATCACCCGATTGTCAGTGAATCGCTCAATCGCCGATCGACAATCATCAATGGACGTGCGTCGCTACCTTTCCTCGAAGTCGTCCGAAGAACCCGGGTCCAGCTCCCAGCGGTGGCGGTCCCGCTCGGCGATCTCGTCGCCCCCCTGCAGTTCCTGATCGTCCTCGTACTCTACGCCGAGCGCGCGGCCGATCTCCTCGACCACGTCCTGATCCGGGGTGGGGTTGTCGCCGCCCGGCGCCTCGTCGCCGACGGCCTCGGCGGCGGCCCAGTCGGCGTCCACGTCGCCGGCCGTGAGCGCCGGGCTCGACGAGGTGTGGTCGTGCAGCTTCTCCTCGAACTCCGCGCGGCCGGTCCGGGCGGCGGAGGCGAAGGCGCCCATATCGAGACTGGAGGGCACGCCGTGAACGTCCGCCACCGTCCGGCGCGGGCGGTCCAGATTGGCTTTCCGTGCCGGGGCGGCCTTCGCTGTTGCGGCCGGCGCGGCGGGCGTGGTGACCAGGCGCGGCCTGGCTCCAGCCGACTTCGTGGAGGGCCTGGGAGCGGCCGCCCTGGAAGCCTTGCCGGCCGCCTTGGCCGATTTCGAGGCCGGCGCCGGTCTGGCGGTTGTCTTCGGCCGGGTCTTGACGGTGACCTTGCGGCGGGCCACCTTCCGGGCGGCCCCCTTCGCCATGGGGGCAGCCACCTTCCGGGCCGCCGCCGCGGCCTTGCGGGTCACGCCCGCAGCCTTGCGCGAGGCCTTGGCCCTCGCGGCCTTCAGGGCGCGTTCGAGCTGGGCCCGCTCCCTGGTGGCCAGGCGTGAAGCCTTCTTGACCAGCTTCGAGGCCGAGGCCCTAGCCGCAGCCACCTTGCGGGTGGTCTGCTTGCGGGCGTCCTTCAGCGCCCGGGCCGCAGCAGCCCGGGCCCCGGCGGCGGCCTTCGACACCTTGCGGACAGCTTTGCTGGCGGTCTTTTTCGCCCGCGCCGCGGCGGGACGGGCGGGCTTCCTCTTGGCCATGGCGGTGTCCTTTCGGCTCCTTGACAGTAGGCGCTAAGTATCGTAACGTCTGTTGGTTACGCGGGGCGCCGGCCCCCGCCTAACGTACCCCGATCACGATCCAAGGGGACGACCGGCAAATCTGCAAGTAGGAGGACGCGCACCGCAATGGCAATCTCGCAAGACGAGCACAACCCGGCCACCGAGCCGAAGGGCGCTACCACCCCGACGGCCACGGCCGCGGGGCGGCAGGCTCCCAAGACCACCCCTCTCTGGGTCAAGGACGACGAGTCCGTCAACCCCGAAGAGTTTGCCCGCCTGCTCGACCTTTACGATAACAGCTTCCGCAACATCGCGGAAGGAGAAGTCGTCAAGGGGACCGTACTGAAAGTCACCGCGAACGAGGTCGTGATCGACGTCGGCTACAAGTCCGAGGGAGTGATCCCCGTGGACGAGTTCCTCGACGAGACCGGCGCCGTCATCGTGCGTGAAGGGGACGTGGTCGACGTGCTGCTCGAGCGCACCGAGGACCGCGACGGCCACATCGTGCTCTCGCGCGAGAAGGCCGAGAAGATGAAGATCTGGGACGAGGTCGAGCGCGCCTTCGCGGAACGCAAGGTCGTCATCGGCCGCGTGGTCGAGCGGATCAAGGGCGGGCTCGCCGTGGACATCGGCGTCCGCGCCTTCCTGCCCGGCAGCCAGATCGACGTCCGTCCGGTGCGCAACCTCGACGCGCTCAAGGGGCAGGAGCTCCGCATGCGCGTCATCAAGGTGAACAAGAAGCGCGGCAACATCGTGCTCTCGCGCAAGGTCCTCCTCGAGGAGGAGAACGCCGAGAAGAAGAAGACCACCCTCGAGACGCTGGCCGAGGGCAAGGTGCTGCGCGGGGTGGTCAAGAACATCACCGACTACGGCGCCTTCATCGACCTGGGCGGCATCGACGGCCTGCTCCACATCACCGACATGTCGTGGGGCCGTGTCGGCCATCCCTCGGAGCTCTTCAAGGTCAACGACGAGATCGACGTCGTTGTCCTGAAGTACGACGCGGCGACCGAGCGCGTCTCCCTCGGCCACAAGCAGCTCATCGTGGACCCGTGGACGACGGTGATGGACCGGTTCCCCGCGGGCGCGCGCGTCAGCGGCAAGGTGGTCAGCCTCACCGACTACGGCGCCTTCGTGGAGCTGGAGCCGGGCGTCGAGGGCCTCATCCACGTCAGCGAGATGTCGTGGAGCAAGCGGGTGAAGCACCCGTCGAAGATCCTCAACGTGGGCGACAGCGTCGAGGCGATGGTGCTCGGCGTGGACCCGGCGGCGCGCCGCATCTCCCTCGGCCTCAAGCAGGTCGAGAGCAACCCCTGGAACGAGCTCTCCGAGAAGTACCCGGTGGGCACGCGCATCAAGGGGAAGGTGCGGAACCTCACCGAGTTCGGCGCCTTCGTCGAGGTGGAGGAGGACATCGACGGCCTCATCCACATCTCCGACATGTCGTGGAGCAAGCGCGTCAAGCACCCGAGCGAGGTGCTGAAGAAGGGCGACGTGGTCGAGGCGATGGTGCTCAGCATCGACGCCGACAACCAGCGCCTCTCGCTCGGCCTCAAGCAGCTCGCGACCGACATCTGGGAGGACTTCTTCTCGCGCCACAAGGTGGGGGACACCATCGAGGGCAAGGTCGTGCGCATGACCAACTTCGGCGCCTTCGTCGAGCTCGACGAGGGCATCGAGGGCCTCATCCACGTCAGCGAGTTCGACGACACCCAGGGCGGGGAGAAGATCTCGCTCGAGGTCGGCCAGACCACGCCGATGAAGATCATCAAGCTCAGCCCGGCCGAGCGGAAGATCGGCCTGAGCATCCGCGCGCTGAAGACCGACGAGTACCGGTCCGACTGGGACAGCTACTCGTCCACGCAGGGGGACGGCAGTGCCACCCTCGGCGAGCGGCTGCGGATGAAGTAACGCGACGGGAGCCGGGAACCGGGAACCGGGAGCCGAACGGGCGTCTCGCCCCGGAACCCGGTTCCACGCCCGGCTCCAGAACGCCGATTCCCGGCTCCCGGATCCCGGTTCCCGACCCTGTCCTATGACCAAAGCGGAACTCGTCGAAGAAGTCTCGCGCGTCTCGGACCTCACCAAGAAGCACTCCGAGGTCATCGTCGACACGGTATTCCAGAGCATCATCGATGCCCTGCACCGCGGCGAGAAGATCGAGCTGCGCGGGTTCGGCAGCTTCCGGCTCCGCAAGCGCGAGCCCCGCAAGGGCCGCAACCCGAAGACCGGCGACAAGGTGGACGTGCCGCCGAAGAGCGTGCCCTACTTCAAGCCCGGCAAGGAACTGAAGGACCTCATCAACCAGGATCCGCACGGCCCGGTGGACGACGAGTCGCCCCTGTCGCCGGATCCCGCCGCCTGACCTGACGTGGAACGGCTGTACGCGTCGTGGCGGCACGCCTACGTCACGCGTGACACCCACGCGGAGGACTGCGTCTTCTGTCGAGCCCAGTCCAGTCGTGAGGCCGACGCCCTGATCGTGCACCAGGGGGCGACGGCCTTCATCATCCTCAACCTGTTTCCCTACAACTCCGGACACGTGATGGTGGTGCCCCGGCGCCACCTGGCCTCCATGGCCGCGCTCACGCACGACGAACTGGTCGAGATGGCCGAGCTCACGCAGGCCGCCGAGCGCGTGCTCACCGAGGTGTACCGGCCGCAGGGCATCAACGTCGGCATGAACCTCGGGCGGCCGGCGGGCGCCGGCGTGGCCGACCACATCCACACGCACCTGGTGCCCCGCTGGGCGGGCGACACGAACTTCATGACCGTCGTCGGCGAGGTCCGCGTACTGCCCGAAGAGATTGCGCAGACGGCCGAGCGGCTGCGCCCCGCCTTCGCCCGCGTCCTCGCCGGCCGTTGACCGGCCGCGGCGCCGCGGCGGGCGCGGGGACGGTATAATCAGGCGTTATCCCGGCGTGCTGTCGGGCTTATACCGTCGCGCTCAATGACCTTCGATCTCACCCCTTCGCAGACCCAACGACTGTCGGATATGCGCGCGCTGGCGGCGCGCCTGGCCCCGATGGCCGCGACCATCGACGCCACCGGCCGCGTTCCGGACGACCTCATGCAGCAACTCGAGCGGGCCGGCGTGTGGGCCGACACGGCCCTCGATGCCGTGCTCGCGCTTGAGGCGCTGGCGGCGGCCAGTGGCGCCGCCGCGGCGCGGGTTGCGCTCGGGGCCGCGGGCACGGCAGACGGACTGGCCGGCTTGAGAGGCCTGGGACCCGTCAACGCGCCCTCCTCGCGACAGCAGCTCGCGATGGCGGCGGTGTGCCTGGGGCTGGGCCGTGCGGCGCTGGACGAAGCACTGGGGGTTTCGCGACAACGTGGCGACCGGCCCGGCGGCGAACCGGATGCCGCGCCGCACTGGATGCTCGCCGACGCCGCCACGGAGATGGACGCGGCACGATTGCTGGTCCATGCCGCCGCGGATGGTCACGGCCCGGGAGCCGCTGCCGCCCTCGTGTTCGCGGGAGGGGCCGCCGCGCGGGCGGTAGAGGCCGCCCTGCGAATCGTCGGCGCCGAGGGCTATCGCCCCGGTTCTGTTCTCGAACGATGCAGCCGGGACGTGCGCGCCGCCCAGCTGCTGTTCGGGACCGAGGATCGGCTGCGCCGCCAGGCTGCCGACGCGCTGTTGGGCTAGAGTCACTCCCCAGATCCGGCGATGCTTCCGGAGCCAGGCGCCCTGCCGGCACAGCTGACGCTCCTGACCCTGGCGCCGCTGGTGGCGTTGTCGGGCGTCGAGGCGACCTCGAGGCGCCCACACCTGCGGCACCTCGCGCCGGTTCTCGCATTGCTGGCGTGTGGCGCCGCCTGGGCCGCGCTGGTGTTGGCTCCCCGTGCACTCGACCTCCCGCTGTCCTCGCTCCTTCTGTGGCCTGGCGTTGGCTTCGGCATCGCCCTCGGGACGAGCTACGGCTTTCGCGCCGTGCTGACGGCGAGCCTCGGCGTCCTCGCAGCCGCGGTGGCCAGCGTCTTCTTCGTGTCCGGCGGGACGCCGTGGACCCTCGTGTTCGAGCGCCTGGAGCCGCTCACCGGGTCAGCCTTCCTGCTGGCGGCGGTGGCCGGCCGCCTGGGCCCGGCCGGAGTTGGCGTCGAGGCCGCCGCGCGGAGCACTGGCCTGGTGCTCGGCGCTGCGTCCCTGGTGGCGCTGGCGGTGATCCCCGGCACGAGCCTGCTTCCTTTCGAGCCCGATGTTGCGCAGTCCATCTATGCCTTCGCGATGGCCGCCGCCGTTGTCGCGGCCGTATGGCTGCGTCGGCGGACATGGTCCGAGGAGCAGGGCCGGCTCTGCACCGGGGGCGGGGACGCCAGCCGGCTGATCGTTGCCGCGCTGGTCCTGCTCGTTTCGATGGGCGGCCTGCTGGGCGTGGCGTGGTGGAATCGTGGCGGTGAGCCACAACGCATTGTCCTGACCGATCGCGAGCTCGTGCCCTCGCCGGCCGGTCGCCCGGGACTGGGCGGCTTGCGCCTCGCCTTTCGCTGGGAGGCGCGCGACGATCCCCAGGATGCGAAGGTGTGGTTGCCGGACGGGCGGCTGAACGCGCTGGGATTCAGCACGGACCTGATGGCCAGCGCCCCCGAGGCGCCCCGGTTCTACGGGCGCGGCCTGCCCCGGAACGCGTGGGTGGCGTTCGAGCTCGACGGCCCCGCGTGGCAGCTCATCGAGCAACGGCGCGCCGTGGCCCGCGGCGAGCGCACAGCCGGGCCGTCCTCAGCGAGCCGGCTCGTTCCCGTTGATGCGGGGCCCGATCCGGAGGCGCTCCGCCGCCGGTACGCCGGCCAGAGTGTCGTGGTCCTCCCCGCGGTCATCGAGATGCGCCACGCGTCCGACCCGAAACGGGGAGCCTCGGTGTGGGGACGCGTCGCCCGTCTGGTGACGGCGGAGGTTTCCGTGCCGGCGCACCTGCGCGAGCGCGTCGGGTCCCGGGGCTACGAAGTCGTCCTGGGTGTCGGACGGCTCGGAGCTGTGTGGGTCGAGGACATCAGGAATCGCGCCAAATTGACGATTGCCGATTGGTGATTGAGCGATTCAATGACGATTGGGCGATTGGGCCCTTGAGCATGGTGAGTGGCTCATTCACCGATCACCCAATCACCCAATCAGTGCCCCATTCGCGATCGCCCGATCGTCAATGAATCACCCGATCGGCAATCGCCAATGATCGCCAATCATCAATGGACAGCGTCCTCCACCGTCGGCTACCGCAGCAGCCCCTTGGCGATGGTGTCCAGCTGCATGTTCGACGTCCCCTCGTAAATCTGCCCGATCTTGGCGTCGCGGTACAGCTTCTCGACGGGATAGTCCTTCACGAACCCGTAGCCCCCGTACAGGTTGACGGCCATCGACGTGACGCTCTCGGCCACTTCCGACGAGACGATCTTGCACATCGCGGCTTCCTGCAGGAAGGGGAGCCCCGCGTCGCGGAGCCGGGCGGCGTTGTAGACCAGCAGCCGCGCGGTTTCGACCGCAATGGCCATGCGCGCGATCTGGTGCTGCACGGCCTGGAAGTCGGCGATGGCCTTGCCGAACTGCTTGCGCTCCTTCACGTACTTCACGGTGTGATCGAGCGCGCCCTGGGCGAGGCCGACCATCTGCGCGCCGATGCCGATGCGGCCCTCGTTGAGCGTCTCGATGGCCACCTTGTAGCCCTTGCCGACTTCGCCCAGGACGGCGGATGCCGCCACGACGCAGTCCTCGAAGAGCAGCTCGCAGGTGCTGCTGGCGCGGATGCCGAGCTTGTCCTCCTTCTTGCCCACCGTGAAGCCCGGCGTGCCCCGATCCACGAGGAAGGCCGTGATGCCGCGGTAGCCGGCCTCCGGATTCACGGTCGCGAAGACGATGAAGGCGTCGGCCTCGTTGCCGTTGGTGATCCAGAGCTTGCGGCCGGTGATGGCGTAGCCGTCGCCGCGCTCGACGGCGCGCGTGGCCAGTGCGAACGCATCGCTCCCCGAACCGGCCTCCGACAGGCAGTAGGCGCCGACGACGGAGGAGGCGAGCTTCGGCAGGTACCGGTGCCTGATCTGCTCGTTGCCCCAGCGGAGGATGGCGTTGATGACCAGCGTGTTCTGGACGTCCACCAGCACCCCGACCGACGGGTCGACCCGCGAGAGCGCCTCGACGGCCAGGACCGAGTGGAAGAACGAGGCGCCTGCGCCCGCATGGGTCTCGGGGACCTCGATGCCCATGACGCCCAGGTCGAACAGCTTGTCGATGAGCTCGCGGGACATCTTCGCGTGTTCGTCCATCTCGCGCGACAGCGGCCGCACTTCCTTGTCCGCGAATTCGTACACGCTGTCGCGGAACAGCGCTTCGTCTTCCGCCAGGCGCGTGAGCGCCGGCGGTCGGGTGAGCGTCTGACTCATCGGTGGATTCCTCGTAACTCGTACCGGAATAAGGACAACAACCTGACGGATTCGTCAGGAAAGCAATGGTATCATCGAAGCTCACACCCTGGGGGACCTGCACTATGCGGCGCATGAAGACCCTGCTGCCCGGACTCGTGGTCACGCTCGCGGTTGCGGCGAGCGCGCAGGAGCCGGCGCGGCCGCAAGATCCCGCCCCGACCGCTGCCGACACCCAGGCCGGCGCGCCGCCTGCGACCACGGACGCCTCAGGGCAGCCCGTCTTCCGGACCGGCATCAACTTCGTCCGCGTCGACGTCATCGCCACCGACCGTCAGGGCAACGCCGTCACCGATCTCACGCAGGCCGACTTCGAGGTGTTCGAGGACAACAGGCCGCAGACCGTGGAGACGTTCCGTCTCGTCAAGGTGGATACGGCCGCCCCCGACTACGCCGCGCGCACCATTCGCACGCGGGCGGACGAAGAGGCCGCGGCCGCCGATGAGAATGCGAGAATCTTCGTCTTCTTCCTGGACGACTACCACGTGCGCCGCGGCAGCGCCATGGGGGCGCGCAAACCGGTCACGGAGTTCATCCGCACGCAGCTTGCGCCGAACGACCTGGTGGCCGTGATGTATCCACTGACGCCGCTGGACGGCGTCGTCCTGACGCGCGACCACGAGAGCGTCGCGCGCGCCGTGGAGCGCTTCGAGGGCCGCAAGTTCGACTACGAGCCGCGCAACGGCATCGAGATGCAGTACTCTCACCAGCCGACGGAGATCGTGGAGCGGATTCGCCGCCAGGTCTCGCTGTCAGCGCTCAAGGGCCTGGCCATCAAGCTGGGCGCGCTGCGCGAAGGCCGCAAGGCCATGGTGCTCGTGAGCGAGGGCTACACCGCGATGCTGCCACCGCAGATGCGCGACGCCGTCGCGGGCTTCTCCGGGCTCGGCAACCCCAATCGCGGCAACCCGCTCGCGGGCGAGAACAACGCCTACGAAGACCGCGCGCGCGCGATGGCCGAGATGGACATGCAGCAGGAGCTGCAGCTGGTCTTCGACGCCGCCAACCGATCGAACACCGCGATCTACGCGGTGGATCCGCGCGGGCTGTCGGCCGGCGAGTTCGACATGGCCGACAACATCGGCATGCGGCAGAGCCAGGACGCCCTGCGCTCGACGATCGCGTCCCTCCAGTTGCTGGCGGAGAACACGGACGGGCGCGCCATCGTGAACAGCAACGACCTGGCCCGGGGCCTGCAGCAGATCGTGCGCGACTCGAGCGCCTACTACCTGCTGGGATACAACTCGACCGGCGCCCCCCAGGACGGAAAGTTCCATCCCATTCGCGTCCGGGTGAAGCGTCCGGGCGTGCAGGTGCGCGCGCGCAAGGGCTACTGGGCGCTCTCGTCCGAGGAGGCCACACGCGCTGCGGCCCCGGCCCGGCCCGGCCCGCCGCCCGCCGTCAGCAAGGCCATCGCCGCCATCGCGCCGGTCAGCGGCGGCCGGCGCTACGTGCGCACGTGGATTGGCACGGCTCCGGGCGACCAGGGGCGGACGAAGGTCACGTTCGTGTGGGAACCGATCCCCGCGCCGCCGGGCGTCAAGCGTGACGCGTTGAGGCAGGTCTCCCTGGTGGCCGAGGCGCCGTCGGGCGAGGAGTACTTCAATGGTCCGGTGGCCGACGGCCCGGACGGGGGCGGCGCGCGCGGGGCAGCGGTGAGCTTCGATGTGATGCCGGGCCGGTTGCGGCTGCGCGTGGCGGTGGAGGGTGACAGCCCGGTCGCCCTCGACAACGAAGACCGCGAGGTGACCGTCCCGGACCTCACCTCGAGCGACCTGCGCCTCGCCACGCCCCGCGTGTTCGTCGTCCGCAATGGCCGCGAGTATCAGGCCCTCAAGGCCGACGCCGCGCCACTCCCGACGGCGCTCCGCGAGTTCCGCCGGACTGACCGCATGCTCGTGCGCTTCAATGCGTTCGGCAAGCCCACGAGCGCGCTGGCCCTCACGGCCCGCTTGTTGAACAAGTTGGGCCAGAAGATGACGGACCTGCCCGTGACGCCACCGCCTGCCGAGCCGGAGGGCCGCCAGGTGGACCTGCCACTCTCCAGCCTCCCGGTTGGGGAGTACCTGCTGGAGGTCTCTGCCTCGGCGGAAGGGGAACAGCCGGCCACCGAACTGGTCGCTTTCAGGGTGACTGGATAGGGCGGGGACAGGCGGGAAGGGCGATCATTGAGGATTGCCTATCGGTGATTGGCGATTCATTGGGTGATCGAGCGATGGGCGCACTGGTGTGATTTCTCGAGTGATCGGGCGATTCGCGACGCATGGGCCTCGGAATGACCCGATGCGTCAATCACCCAATCACCCAATCACCCAATCACCCAATCACCCAATCACCCAATCACCCAATCACCCAATCACCAATGGCTCGATGCGCCAATCGCCCAATCGTCAATGAATTACCCGGTCGTCAATCGTCAATCATCAATGGGCGGGCGCGGCGCTAGGCGTACATGCCGCGCATCCTGGTGACGGTGGCGACGCGGTTGATGGCCACGATGTAGGCTGCGGTCCGCATGTCCACCTTG